>JBKCGY010000042.1:0-5546 GCA_046303015.1 Bacteroidota bacterium
TTGGGGTATGTCTCCTTTTAATAATTTTGGATGGGGTATGCCGGGTGGGTGGAATAATTTTGGCGTTCAAAGTACCCGTTACTTTTCAGAAAATGTAGTTGCTTTTTCACTTGATAAAGAAGGGGAAATAATTTGGAATAATGTAATGCCTAAGTCACAATTCGAAGATAATACGGATCAATTATTATCCTATCAATCCGTTAATACTGGAAAAGAGATTTTATTGCTATACAATGAGTGGGCCAGGAGATCTCCTGTATTGACCATGCAATCTTTGTCGCAAGATGGTCAATTAAGCAGGCATCAGCCTCTCCGAAATATGGATAAGGGGTATGAATTTATTATTCGTAATGCCAGACAAGTTGGTTTGCGGGAGGTAATTGTACCTGTGTTGAACAGGAATTCAATCAGTTTCGCACGAATTGAATTTTGATTTTTTGGTTTTGTTTTCTGCTTTGTTTAGTAACATTGCATCTTAATGAAGAAAAAGTGATCCGATTTTTTTCCACTTCACATCCGGTTAATATTTTATTGCTTTTTTTGTTAGGGGCTCTGGTTCGCATACCTTTTTTTATCACGCCGCCAATTGTGTCAGAAGATGTTTTGACAGGTACAGGGTTCAGCGTAATAAATGCATCCTTGTTTTCTTATTTGAATGATTATCCGGTTTTGTTTCCGGCAATGGCTTATGTGATCATTTTTATTCAGGGGTTATCGTTGAATGGTTTTTTAAACAGCCAAAAATTATTTCCTACCCCTCATTTACTTTTTGTATTGAGTTACGTAATATTTACATCTATACGGCCTGAATGGAATACGCTTAGTCCACAATTGATGGTAAGTGTGATCATCACAATCTGTCTTCAAAAATTAATGCTTCTTTATCAAAGAGTACATGTTGCAAATGATTTGTTTATGTTGGCTTTTATTGCCGGCATTGGGAGTTTATTATACAAGCCGGCCATTGTATTGTTTGTTTTCCTTTTCGCAGGAATGCTAATATTTCGGCCTTTTCATTTAGCTGAATGGATTATTGTTTTTTTTGGTTTCTCGCTTCCCTATTATCTGGGATTATCTTATCTTTTTATTTTTGATCTTTGGGGGGCTTCGTGGGATCTTATCCCGTATTTTAAGGTAGTAAAGCCTGTTTTTTTTAGAAATTCTGAAGAAGTTGTGATCGCCATATTAATTATGGTGCCTTTGATCAGTGGTTTTTTTTATGCCAGGAAAAGTGCGGTTAGGATGGTGGTTCTGCCAAGAAAAAGTTGGGCATTTATCTCTCTGGTCCTTGTGATGTGTGCTTTTTTTATTTTTGCAGGTGGTGGATTTATGTTTGATGCCTTGTTTCTTATGATGATTCCTGCCTCCTTTTTTATAACTGCTTTTTTCTATTATCCGAATGTAAAATTTTTCCCCTCCTTGTACTTGTGGCTGATATTGAGTTTTTTGACAGTAAGTCATTTTCTCTGATATCAAACGTATAAATGATCTTCATTTAACCGTACTATCTGGCTATAATTTGATATTTTTGTTGATATGAACCTGCCTTTTTGCTGTGGCATCATATGGCAAACAAGGGTTTGATTCGACTAATGATAAAAATTTACGTATGAAGTTTGGTGTGGTTGTATTTCCGGGGTCTAATTGTGACAGAGACATGCAGGATGCTTTACAGCACGAGTTGAATAAAGAAGTGATTATGTTGTGGCATAAGGAAAAGGATTTATCTGCTTTTTCAACTCATGATTGTATTGTGCTTCCGGGTGGTTTTTCGTATGGTGATTATCTGCGTTGTGGAGCGATCGCCAGATTTAGTCCCATGATGCAAAGCGTAATTGATTTTGCAAACAGGGGGGGGAAGGTTTTAGGTGTATGTAATGGGTTTCAGATACTGTGCGAATCTAAATTGCTTCCTGGTGCGCTTCTTAGAAATAATCATCAAAAATTTCTATGTCAAAATGTGTGGATCAGTGGTCATGACGGAAAAGCTTTGATGATCCCTGTTGCTCATGGAGAAGGTAGATATTATGCGGATAAGAATACTTTGGATGAGATAGAATCCAATCAACAGGTCATATATCGTTATTGCAATCAGAATGGTGATGTTACTGATGCGGTTAATCCCAATGGGTCCTTACATAATATTGCCGGCATCTCTAATCGTAACCGGAATGTTTTTGGCATGATGCCTCATCCGGAAAGAGCTGTGAGTAGGGTGTTGGGTAATGAAGATGGAAAAAAGGTATTTGCTGATCTTTTGTTGGGTGAGTTGCAGTCGGTATTGGTATAATATTTTCAATTTAAAATTGAATTTGATTTTTATGTTAAGAGTTTTTTTTATTTCTTCTTTAGTCATCCTTTTAGGTCTGTCTTCGTTTGCTCAAAGTGACCAAAAAGTAAAATGGAAGTTTGAGGCCATCAATAAAGGGAATAATACTTTTGAAGTACGTCTATTGGCTGATATTGATAAAGGCTGGCATTTGTATAGCCGTCTGCAAAGTAAAGATGCTATTGCGCTTCCAACTACTATTCAGTTTTCACGAAATCCTTTGGTTGAATTAAAGGGAGAGATTAGGGAAGAGGGTACTTTGATGGATCAGGTCGATCCGGCTACACGATCGAGAGCCCGATATTATGGTGGAAAGGTTGCGTTTGTACAAAAGGCAATCAGAAAGAAGAAGGTAAATACAATCTTGCAGGGAGAGATTGAGTTTATGGTATGCGATGATCGTCAGTGTTTGCCTCCTTCTGTAGTGAAGTTTCAAGTCAGGCTTCAATAATCTAAATCTTTTATTTAATGAGTCGCCGCTTCTACCTTTTTTTATATTTTTTATTTGCGGCTCTGATTGTACAATCGCAGGAAGCAGATAGCATTCAATGGAAAGTAAGTGTTGAAAAAAAAAGCGAGCAGCTTTTTTCATTTACCTTTTCGTGTGCTATACCCCATCATTCATTTTTATATGTTGATTCTGTCTATAAAGAGGAGTCTCTATTTCCGGAATTAAAATTTTTTGATGATCGAATATCTGTTGTTCGTTCACAAGTAATTTCTCCGCTTGAGCAATACCCTGATCCGTTATTTGATGGACGAATGCAGGCTATAGCTAGAGATTCATTAATCATTTCAAATTTAATAAAGATCCCAGGTGCGGTACCTTCTTCGCTACGAGTTATTCTTCAATACACGCTAGGAGGAACAGAGGAGTTTAATCCGGGCATTGAAAAGAACTTTGAAGTAATGCTTGAGGGGGGGGTGGATCAGAAGTTCGATATTTTAAAAGAAAAAATAGATATCAATCATGTTGCTTCAACCTGTGGTGATGAGCATACGGCACAAGAATCTTTTTTCTCCATTTTTTTGCTTGGGTTGTTGGGTGGGTTTATTGCTTTGTTGACCCCTTGCGTTTTTCCACTGATCCCTCTGACGGTTTCTTTTTTTACAAAAAAATCAGAATCGAGAAATCAAGCGATTGCCGGAGCTGTTATGTATGGTTTTTTTATCCTGCTGATTTATGTTTTGCTAAGTATTCCATTCCATGTACTGGATTCGGTAAATCCGGAAGTGTTGAATAATATTTCAACCAATGTTTGGCTGAATCTTCTCTTTTTTTTCATATTCATCTTTTTTGCAATCTCTTTCTTCGGCTATTTTGAAATTACATTGCCTTCCGGTTTCGCCAGTCGAGCCGATGCAAAATCCGGTATCCGAAGTTTTGGAGGTATATTTTTTATGGCACTTACACTGGCCATTGTATCTTTTTCATGTACTGGCCCGATCCTGGGTTCTCTTCTGGCAGGAGCGTTAACAAATGAAGGAGGCGCCTGGCAGCTTACAGCCGGTATGGGAGGATTTGGGCTGGGACTGGCTTTGCCTTTTGCCATTTTTGCGATGTTCCCCAATTGGCTTCAATCCTTACCTAAAAGCGGAGGCTGGCTTAATACCGTAAAAGTGGTATTGGGTTTTCTTGAACTTGCCATGGCCATCAAGTTTTTAAGTAATGCTGATTTGGTTAAGCAGTGGGGTTTATTAAAGCGAGAAATTTTCATCGGTCTTTGGATGCTGATTGGCATATTGATCGTTTTATATCTGTCGGGAACGATCAGATTTCCGCATGATAGTCCGGCTTCAAAAATATCAACAACCCGAAAATGGTTCTTATTTATATTTCTGATTCTTACTGTGTATATATCACCGGGTGTTACGAATACAAATTATGCACGACTTTCTTTGATTAGTGGATTCCCACCACCACTTTGCTATAGTGTGTATAAAGAACCGATCAATTGTAAACATGATGTAGAGCCTCTGAGAGATTATGATCAGGCTTTGGCATTGGCTCGTAAAGAAAAAAAACCATTATTGATCGATTTTACCGGATGGGCATGTGTCAACTGTCGGAGGATGGAGGAGCAAGTCTGGACGAATTCAGAAGTCAGAAAATTAATGTTAGATGAATTTGTTGTGGTAAGTCTTTATGTGGATGATCGTCAAACATTGCCAGCTGCAGCACAACAAACCTACCTTACACGGAATGGAACAGCTAAAGACATTGTAACAATAGGAGATCAATGGGCCACTTTTCAGAGTGAAAACTTTCGGGCCGTAGCTCAGCCTCAGTATGCCATCCTGAATAATGATGAACAACTTATGACCCAAACGAAAACCTATACACCCGATCCTGTTGAATTTAAGAATTGGCTGAATTGTGGTTTGCAGGCGTTTCGTAAAATAAGCCTTCCTTGATTTTAATCAACCTTATTCTCTTTTTTTCCAAAAGGAAAATATTGCTTTGCCTTTTGCCAAATCATGAAATATCGATCAGTATTGAAAGGTTGAGCATCTTTTCTGGCTTTTAGCATCAGGAAAATGCCAATGGGGACAAGAATATAGGTAGATAACCACATGCCCGAGTAGGGGAACATGACCCCTTCTTTCACTAACTTTTCTGCACTGGTATTGATAATATGAAAAACAATAAAGAATAATACGGACATAACAAGTGGCATGCCAAGTCCTCCTTTTCGCGTAATGGTACCCAGTGGCGCACCAATCAAAAAGAAGACAATACAGGCAAACGACAGTGCAAATTTTCTATGTTGTTCCATGTGATGCAATCGGATATCCTTTCGGATTTCCATTTGATCTGAAAATAGAAATTCAGACTGGTTTTTAATGTTAGATATTTTAGAAGATAAATGGTTGGTGATTGCTGTTTTCATTGAGTCGGGAATCAAGGATTCTATTGACTTAAATGAGGGAGTTGTTGAGAGGGATGTCTTGTTCCAGGTGCTATCATTCAAATAGGCAGGTAGAGAAGCATATAATAATTCAATTTGATTCTTCTTTCTGGTATCTGCCAGCTTGTTTAATGAATCGGCCACATATCCAAGTTGACGATAACTCAGCATTTTATAATAACTTCTGAACGTTGAGTCGGCTGACTTTGAAATGCGAAAAGAACTTAGATCAAATACTTTTTTGTATTCTTTGAAACCGATGCGATAAAATTCAGTATTGGTGGTGCCGGGCACGCCTTTTTCCTGAT
>JBKCGY010000043.1:0-4485 GCA_046303015.1 Bacteroidota bacterium
GGTAGTGATGGCATTTGATGAAGTGGGACAGGCCGATACCAAAGAAAGAAAAGTAGCAATCTGTCATCGTGCGTATAAAATTCTTACAGAGAAAGTTGGTTTTGCTCCGCAGGATATCATTTTTGATCCCAACATTTTTGCAGTAGCAACCGGACTGGAAGAGCATAATAATTACGGAGTTGATTTCATTGAGGCAACGCGGGAGATCAAACAGTTGATGCCGCTGGTAAAAATTAGCGGGGGTGTCAGTAATCTTTCCTTCTCCTTCAGAGGGAATGAGCATGTGCGGGAAGCTATGCACAGTGTGTTTTTATATCATGCCATAAAAGCCGGCATGGATATGGGCATTGTGAATGCCGGACAGCTGGTGGTGTATGATGAAATCGAACCCAAGCTGAGAGAGCTCTGCGAAGATGTGATTCTCAATCGTCATAATGACAACAATCAGGCGACTGAAAAACTGATCGCTTTTGCAGAAACCGTAAAGGCAAAAGGTAAAGTAGAAGTGAAAGATGAGGCATGGAGAAATAACAGTGTTGAGGAGAGATTGAAACATTCACTTGTGAATGGCATTACCGATTATATTGATGCCGATACAGAAGAGGCCAGACAAAAATATCCCAGACCTCTTGATGTGATCGAGGGTCCCTTGATGGCGGGCATGAATGTAGTAGGTGACCTGTTTGGTGCAGGCAAAATGTTTTTACCGCAGGTTGTGAAGAGTGCACGGGTGATGAAAAAAAGTGTGGCGGTATTGACACCTTATATTGAAGAAGAAAAAAGAAATAATCCGTCTGTCGGTGAAGGCGGGGCAGCTAAAATTCTGTTAGCCACTGTAAAGGGTGATGTACATGATATTGGAAAAAATATTGTAGGGGTTGTATTGGGATGCAATGGATACGAGATCAAAGATCTGGGTGTGATGGTGCCGACTGATAAAATTTTGGATGAAGCCGAAAAATTTGGCGCAGATATTATCGGTTTATCCGGATTGATTACACCCTCGCTGGATGAGATGGTTCATGTGGCTCATGAAATGAAACGCAGAGGAATGAAGCAGCCTTTGTTGATTGGAGGCGCTACCACCAGTCGTATGCATACGGCCGTTAAAATCGCTCCTCAGTATGAGCATGGGGTCATTCATGTATTGGATGCATCACGTAGTGTAACGGTAGCCGGCAGTTTATTGAGTAAAGAACAGAAGCCTGATTTTTTAAAGGGTATTGAAACAGAATATGTCAGACTCAAAGAGGATTTTGAAAATAAAAAACCGGTTAAGACCTATCTGAAATATGATGAGGCCGTTTCAAACCGTACTAAGATTGAATGGACAACGTACAAACCGGCTGCTCCTTCTTTTATTGGTACTAAAATATTTGAAGATGTTGATTTACGTGAGCTCAGAAATTATATCGACTGGCAGCCATTCTTTATTGCCTGGGAATTACATGGAAAATTTCCGGCGATTCTGAAAGATGAAGTGGTCGGAGCAGAAGCAACCAAACTATACAACGACGCGAATGTATTGCTTGATACAATCATTCATGAAAAATGGCTCAGGGCAAAAGGAGTGATCGGATTCTGGGAGGCTAACAGCAACGATAAGGATACAGTTACATTAAAGATTGATCAAAATTCTGTTGAGTTGCAGTTCTTACGTCAGCAGATTAAGAAAGCTGAAGGTCAACCCAATGTTTCGCTCGCAGATTTCATTGCGCCTGATCAGTCCGGGTATAACGATTACCTCGGCGCTTTTTCAGTAACCATACATGGTGTAGATGAATATGTAAAGAAATTTGAAGCGGCTCATGATGATTACAATAAGATCATGTTACAGGCACTGGCCGATCGTTTCGCGGAAGCATTTGCAGAATACTTACACGAGAAAACAAGAAAAGAATACTGGGGTTATCAGCCTGATGAATCGCTAACAAATGAACAGCTCATTAAAGAAGAATATAATGGGATTCGTCCGGCACCCGGTTATCCTGCCTGTCCGGATCATACCGAAAAGTACAAGCTTTTTGATTTATTAGGTGGAGAGGCAGCTACTGGCATTCATCTTACCGAATCACTCGCCATGTATCCTGCGTCTTCCGTATGCGGTTGGTATTTCGCTCATCCGCAAAGCAAATATTTTGGCGTAGGTAAAATTGAACGCGATCAGCTGACAGATTATGCACAAAGAAAAAATATGACCATCGAGGAAGCCGAGAAATGGTTAAGGTCAATTCTGGAATGAGTTTATCAAGGTTATTTTACATAGCCTCGGGTTTAAACCCGAGGCTATGTAAAATATGTTCGTTATTGTATTATATTTTACAATTTCGCCCCCAATGTAATAAAGAAATTACGCGGCTCCGCACTCATCACACCCGGACCGGGATAGCCGCCTGCTCTTCGGGTAAAATATTTTTCATTCATCAGATTGTTGATCCCACTCTTTACAAATAGAATCGTATTGATCTTGTATGTAGCGGACAGGTCTAAAAGTTGATAAGAAGGAATGATTCCATTCAATCCATTGATAGTAGGATGTACGGTATTATTGGCATCACTAAATGTTTCAGCAGTGTAGCTATACTGCAGGGTCGTAGTTAGTTTTTTGTTGGAGTAGGTGATGCCGGCACGAATAATTTGTTCGGGTGCATTTTCAATGCGATTATTACGAAGGTTGCTTTCTTTTAAGGTGTTAGTATTGTTATCTTTTGTGATCACGCTAACATTCTCATATTGATTATTCATCAAAGCCATTGATATAAAGAGAAGGATATTATTATGTCTGCTTACTTTGGAAAAAGCTTTGGTGGGGCTAAACTCGATCAGGATCTCAGTTCCGCTGCTGATACTGTTCCCCACATTAGTACGCAGATTATAAAAATCACCATTTGCTCTTTGCTGCACGATCATACCGATACGATTATTGTATTGCATGATATAACCGCTTACATCGAAGAATAAATAATTTTTTACAGATCCCCTCCAACCTAAATCAATATTGTATCCATTTGCATCTTTTAAGGCCGGGTCAATTTCATCTGTGGTAGGATTCCCGGTAAGATCACTGAAAAGCATTGGACGGTAGGCCTGAGAATAGTTCGCATACAATTCCGTTTGCCCGATATGATATTCAGCACCTACCCCCAGTAAGGCGAAACTTCTGGTTATAGATTGATCAGAAGCAGGTTTATTACGAAGAATTCCTGTTGCTGTATTGACAATATGTTCATAGCGCATTCCGGGTATTAAAATGAATTTCTTTCCAATATGGATGATGTTTTCTGCAAATACAGCTGTATTGTTGGTGACAAAATTTAAATCTGTTATAAATGGATCAATGTTGTTGAGGTTGAATTCATTACCAGTATCACCTTTCCCGTCTTGTAATCGAACCGTGTTTCCGGTGAAAAATCTCACGCCTGTAGCCAACGTATTTTTCACATTCGCGATATTGTATTCATTTACATATCTGATTTCAGCTCCGGCATTTTTATAACGGTCGATATCCACTCTTCTGTTATTGTATTGGAGGGTTGACGCATTGATAGTGTCTCTTACATTGGGCGCTTGCATAAATCCAATGCTGTTCCTTTCGCCCATCATACCAAACACCTTCACATTAATACGGCTCTTATCATTGATGGTATAATCTGCATTTAGGGCGGCCATATTCCATTTCACCTGAAACCAATTGCGGCTGCGCAGACTTTGCAAATGATTTTCTTTGAATTGCGCATCCGTCAATCCACCCGGTTGCTGACTTAAGTAGTTGAAATGAGTTAGTTCAACACCCATTTTCAATCGGGGATTGATTTTATAAGTAAAGCTTCCGTAGCCTGTGTTGACAGTATAGTTGCTGTTAGGTCTGGACCCATCCCCATTTCTACGATCCCAGAAAGCATAATAGTGTGCTTTTCCGTTATTCCCGCCGAGTGCATTGTAGGTATTGAACATACCAAAGCTTCCTGCTGTTTGTTGCGTTTCGAATTGGAGAGGCTTCTCGAAATCACTCCCATCCTTTAAAATAAAATTAACCATGCCTCCAAATTGCGGACCGTATTGCAGGCTGCCTGCACCACGCACCACCTGAATTCTTTGAACAGAATTCAACTGTGGGGTATAATAGGCTTCGGGATAACCGAAGGGATCGCTGGAAATATCATAACCATTTTGACGCGTATTGAACTCCCAGCTGCGATTGGGACTTAAACCTCTGGCTCCGATATTGATCTGAATACCACTGGGGTCGTTTTACCATATATGAATGCCTGGCACTTTGGCCATCACCTGACGCATAGTATTGGTGGCCAGATTACCCTGCACATTTTCCATGATGATGAGGGAATTTTTCTTTCCTGCATTGATCTGTGTGCCCAGTAATTCGGGTAAAAAATAAATATCCGCTTTGGTGTTTCTGCCTACGAGGGTAATTTCTGACAGGTACTTGGAGTGCTGACGCACAGAATCTCTATCGATCACCTGAGC
>JBKCGY010000044.1:0-3916 GCA_046303015.1 Bacteroidota bacterium
TTTAGTTTCATATGTCATTAAAATTGCCATATGAGAAGATCATTTATTATTTTCCTTTTTCTGCTTATTGCATCCGGACAAGCTTTCACTCAATTCGTTCAATTATATGAAGATTGTTATTACGGAGGGCGCAGTGTAACACTTAGGCCCGGCAATTATTTAAGCTTTCAACACAATTTAAGGATTCGACAACTTTCATCTATCGATATCCCACCGGGGTTTACCGTCAATTTATTTTCCAGAGATAATTTTACAGGACATTACATATCACTGAATGCTACCTCCCCATGCCTGGTAGATCAGCATTTCAATGATATGATGGTTTCGATTCAGATCATTGATGATCGATACAGCCAACCTGTAACTGCTCCTGTTACCATATACTACAGATGTAGTTTTCAAGGCTCTTCACAAACACTATATGAAGGATCGTATAATCAAATTCCCGGAGGTTTCAATAATATTCAATCGCTAACGGTTGCTCCCGGTTATGCAGTCCTTTTCAAAAAGGAAATCCGCTTTGGAAATGCAGTCAGCATCACCAATGAAGAGTACAGAAGTGATAAATCCTGCTTGGGATTATTTTGGGGGAATAATATCAGCAGCGCTTATATATACAAAATGGATAATGTATATGATGATTATTGGAATTCAACTCCCGTACATATCGCCAACTTTAATAATGGTGCGGTAGCCTACTCGGATGTTAACTACAGAGGACGTGCACAAATGCTGAATCCGGGGGCCTATCGTAGTTATCAGTTAGCGCAAGTCGGATATCAAAATATTTCTTCAATAAGAATCTCCAATGGATACGAAGTCATTCTTTTTTCAGGAAATGATTTTAACGGATCTTCCATCCTGCTTACCAACTCTCAATTAAATCTTCATAGTATGAATGGCAACTGGGGTAACAGAGCAGGGTCTTTGATCGTTCAACGTGTTCGTCAAAACTCCCCCGCTCTTCCTAACAAACCAATCTTTACACCTTCTCCACCTGTCAATAACCCTGTACCGGCCCGACCACAACCCAACACTAACAGTGCCGATTTCGTAATTGCATACATGGACGCAAACTATCGGGGTCCGAGTATCGCTTTGCCTGTTGGCACATACAGAAGTCATGAGTTGCCCGGAGTAGGGCCTCGTACGATTTCATCTATCAAAATTCCCCCGGGCATGAAAGTGACCGTTTATGATGGTATAGCTTTGGACGGCGAATGGCGTATACTCACCTATTCGATTGATAATTTTGTAACGGAAGGAAGAGGACTTTGGAATGATCGCATCTCATCGATGGTTATAGAAAGAATACAAAATGTAAGTCCCCGATAAATCTATTTTTATAAATACTTCGGACATTTAAAGCTACTTTTTAATGTTCGTAAACTTTATGGCTTAGCATAGGCAAGTTTGATGAGTTTTTGTACGGAATAATATCCATTGATCCCCAGTGAAGCTACCATGTCGGCACCCTGAAGATCAAGACAACCATCTTCTTCTACATATTTGTTATCTATATAAATGTCCGTTATAGCACCGATCACAAAATAGGTATTGTTGAAATGAATGGGTATGATTTCTTTCAGTTCGAGTGAAAACTTAACCGGGCATTCTGCCACAAAGGGTGCTATACAATTTCCTATTTTCTGTGGCGTTAGACCCGTTCTTTCAAATTCACTAATGCCTTCCGGATACTTCGCACTCGTCTGATGCGCCTTATGAATAAGGTCGGAAGAAATATGATTGATCGTATACGTGCCTGTTTGTTCAATATTCGATAAAGTATGCGGCGCAGCTTCTCTGGGTCGGTTCACAAAACCAATAAGGGCAGGATCTGAACCCAAATGAACAAGATTATTAAATATTGCTAGATTTTCTTCCCCTTTGGGATTTATCGTACCAATAAGTACAGGAGATTTAAATCCGGTAAGAGCATTGATAAAATTAGCCCTGTAGAATCTTTCCATTTGATCAAGACGAAGCAAAGAATAATGATGCATCATATCATTCCCAAACAAAACAATCGGTTATTTGTTTGTCAGCATAATAAAGTTTACTGAAGATGGATTTTGCTACACTTACCGTAACGGATATAGACCGTATTATAGAAATGGCATGGGAAGATAGAACACCTTTCGAGGCAATAGAATACCAGTTTGGCTTGTCCCAAAAAGAAGTCATTCAATTAATGAGAAAAGAAATGAAATTATCTAGCTTTCGCATGTGGAGAAAAAGGGTAAACGGACGAGAAACCAAACACGCTGAACTACGCAACACTGAAGTAAACCGATTTAAATGCAGTCGACAAAAAACCATTTCACTAAACAAGATCAGCAAACGCTGACATATGCCTTTCCCAACAAATTATTCAGAAATTATCGAGCGGATCAATCATATTGATCCTGTTGCTTATGGAAAAACCAGAAATTATATTGATGGTGCCGTTACCAGACTTTCGCCCTATATAAGCAGAGGTGTCATCAGTTTGCCAATCATCAAAGACGAAATCCTAAAAAGATACAATCGATATCAATCAGAAAAAATTCTTCAGGAACTTGCCTGGCGTGAATATTGGCAAAGCGTATGGGAAGCAAAAGGCAATAGCATATTCACCGATTTAAAACATATACAAACAGACGTTCAAAGCCATCAAATACCTTCAGCAATTCTGAATGTCTCAACAGGAATTATAGCCATAGATCAGTGCATACAAGAATTATATAATACAGGATATATGCATAATCATTGCAGAATGTATATAGCCTCTATCATATGCAATATTGCAAAATCACATTGGCACTATCCGGCTCAATGGATGTATTATCACCTTTTAGATGGAGACCTTGCAAGCAATAGCCTGAGCTGGCAATGGGTAGCGGGTACATTTTCTTCGAAAAAATATTATTGTAACCAGGAGAATATAAATAAATATTGCCATACCCAGCAAAGAGAAACCTTTTTGGATCATAATTATGAGGCTTTACCTTCAATAGAGATACCCGACTCTTTAAAATCAACTATATCTTTATCGCTTGAAACTAAACTCCCGCAATCTTCTATACCAATCATCAATACTAAGGTTCCTACTTTAATTTATAACGCCTATAACTTAGACCCCTTATGGTATGAAGGGCAAAACGTAAACAGGGTTTTATTACTGGAACCATCACATTATACAAGATATCCCGTAAGTGAAAAAGTGTTAGCATTCATCATTGCCCTTGGTAGAAACATACCCGATCTTCAAATATTTACAGGAAACTTTGAAGCGTTACAGCAACATACAGGTAGCAGCACGATTATCTTTAAGCAACATCCCGGTTACCGTCACTATCAAGGCAAAATGGAAACCTACGATAGGCTATTCCCTCAGATAAACGGATACTTCCCGTCCTTTTTTAGCTATTGGAATCAATGCAAGAAGTACATCTAAAAAACTAAAGCCGCCTCATTCATAACGGAAATTAACATTTCCTTCTCGGTCAAATCAAGATTCAAAATGTAATTTGAGTAGCTTTAGATATCTTAAAAATAAAGGAATCACTTAGTAGGCTTAGGAATAAATCGCTAAAAATCAGAATCATGGGAATAAAATAAATTTGATGGATAAAAGATCATCTAATTTCATATTGAAGAAAAACAATATCCTGATGAATTCAAAATACTTATCAATCATCCGCACCCTGCTCGCTGTTATTTTTATTGTCCCTGTTCCCATTCTTATAGCGGGCAACAGATCCAATTCGATAGATATCCCAGCTACATATAACCTCCATGAAAACAATACGATCGCTATTGCTGATGCTCTTTTTGAGTCGATGCAACTAGATAAAAGCGGACTCAGCAAAGAGGCATTTCTGAAGGGATGGCAAGGCTACAATAAGATAACACAGCATCATTGCGATATTCAGGA
>JBKCGY010000045.1:0-6206 GCA_046303015.1 Bacteroidota bacterium
GAATCGCTTCCGGACGGGGCGGACAACCGGGCACATATACATCCTCCTTCACCACCTGATCGATCCCTTGTAACACACTGTACGTATCAAAAATGCCTCCACTGCTGGCACAAGCTCCTACAGCCATCACCCAACGGGGTTCCGCCATTTGCAAATACACCTGCTTTACAACTGGGGCCATTTTTTTGGATATTGTTCCCATCACCATCATCAGATCACACTGACGAGGGGTGAATGCCATACGCTCAGAACCAAATCTTCCTAAATCGTAATGCGCAGCTGCCGTAGCCATGAATTCAATACCACAGCAGGACGTAGCAAAAGGAAGCGGCCAGATGGAATTCTTTCTTGCCAACCCAACAACTTCGTTGAATTTAGTCGCAAAAAAACCTTCTCCCATGTGACCTTCCGGAATATCAACCATGCCGATATGCCCTTTGTAATCGGTGGGCTTGGGTTGTACATTAAACTGAACCGGACGAGGCATATTTATTATTTTTAAGTTTGATACAGAGGTCTATCTATAAACAAACAAATTGACAATTGTTTTAACTTCAATAACAATTAATCTTCCCAGTTGAGCGCTCCTTTTTTCAGGATATAAAAGAATCCACAAAGGAAGAACCCAACAAACATCAGTACAGCCAGAAATCCCTCCCATCCCAACTGTTTAAAATTAACCGCATAGGGATAAAAGAAGATCACTTCCACATCGAATAAAACAAATAAGATCGCAACTAAAAAATATTTTACAGCCATGGGCTGACGGGCATTACCATGAATCTCAATTCCACTTTCAAAGTTTTCCAACTTCTGAGCAGTCGGGCGTTTAGGACCGGCAAGATGTGTGATCACCAGGATCAAAGACACCATTCCGATGGCAAATAATAATTGTATACCAACAGGAAAATAACTGGATGGAAGTTGGGTTTCTTTAGCTAGGTTGGCGACAGGATTCGATTGCAAGAAAAACATAAGGTCCATTCGTATGATTTTTTCCGGCGCAAAAATACAACTATGATAGCATAATTAACCGATCAAAAAATAAAAAAATCCTATTAAATTAACTGGATTGTGGATTAAATTGAAATTAGTGGATTCAGTTGCGGTTCGTGAAGACATGAACCGCTATAACACATCATTGGTTCGTGTCTCCACGAACCAATAGTATTTCACGCAGTTTTAACATTATTTAAGCTATAAAGCCAGATAGATTTAACCTACAACCAATAACCCACAACCATAAACCAACTATTCCCTTTTAAATTTTGACTTAAACATGAGATCTTTCGCATTAGCTCAGGATGACTATTATCCCTATGGCTTCTTCTGCTTATCAGCAGCAGGTTTGTTCCCGCCGGCAAGAATCTGTCTGAAATCAATAAACTCCTTATCATTGGGATCAATAGCCAGGAATTTGTCGCAATATTCCAATGCCATTTTATTTTCCTTCCTGGCATTATGATATCCTATAAAATAACGATGGGCAAATTTCAATTGATTCTTGGCCGTAGCAGAATCTTTAGTTGCCATCATAGGCAAAGTCACTTCAATCAATTTATTAAAGTAAGGATTAGCCAGCCCTTTTTCCATGGTTGAATCCATCGTCCAATTCACTCTCGCTCTCCAGTAAAATCCTGTAAACTGATTAGGATATTTTTCAGTATACATAGCAAATATGCTATCTGCACCGGCATAATAACTAAAGTCTTCTGCGCCTGCATCCACATAAGATTTCCCAACATTATAGAGATCAACATTTGTAGGATTTTTCTTGGTTTGATACTGCTTGTTTAACCAATAAGCGATAGCTTTTTTATTTTTTTGAGCTTTCGCCAGATCCGCCGCTTTTTGCATGAAAGCAGACTTATTTTCCACATCTTCGTCAGCAGCTATGGCTTTTTCATAATACGCAAAAGCCTCATTCTGAGAAGGAGGTATGGTAGCTAAAATATCGGCATACAATTCATAGTCTTTAGGGACAATATCACCAGAGTTCGCCTTAGCAAAAAACTGATCAGCGGCAATTTTAGCGTTCGAAAAATCACTCAATGATTTATAGCTATACGCTTTCAACCGATAAATTCTGGGTTTTACAGATGTTCCCAGCTGTGCAATTAATTGATCTGCCGCATCCAGCGCTTCCTGATATTTTCTTGAAGCATATTTCAAATCAATACGATAATAATCATTTTGTGGGTCTGCATCGATAACAGAAATATATTTAGTGAGAAATTCTTCTGCTTTGGCTACATCTCTTTCATAATAATGAACATAGAGAGAATAATAGGCAGGGCCATATTTAGGATCCATAGCCACTGATTTCTCGAAAGCAGGCATGTAAATCTCTTTATTCTTCTGCGTTTTATAAATCAATCCCTCTTTATAAATGGCCGCAACTAATTGCGGATTTAAAGCCAATGCAGACTGGTAAGCCAGTACTGCATTTCCACCATCCAATAATTTTCTATAAGCATCTCCAATCGTAACATAAACTCCAGCATCATTGAACTTTTTAATTTGAGTGGCTTTTTGCAATTGTGTAATGGCATAGTTTGCATCACCCTCTTTTGCATTTACATTCGCTCTTCCAATCGCATGTAACACCTCCATATCTTTTTCCTTAGAGACTGTCAAAGCGGTTTCAAATAAATTACGGGCTAACTCTTTATTATTTCTTATCAACTCAATCTCTCCCATACCAGACAACAGCAAAGGATCGTTTGGATTTGTGTTGATAGAGCCTTGCAAAATCTCACGGGCTTTGACAACATCTTCAAGTCCAAGATGCGCCTGACTTAACCAGTAAGAGGCCTCGGGCTGATTCGGTTTGCTCTGTAATATTTTTTCAAAAACATCTTTGGCGCTTTTATAGCGTTCATAATATATAAAATTCTTTCCTTCTTCTAACGATTGTGAGAATACTGATGTATGAAAGACGAATAAGAAAGCTGCTAAACTAAGACGAAACATGTTGCGTGAATTTTGTTTAAATATCAAAAAAGTGCTCAAAATTAGGTAATTATTATTGTGAAGATTTTATTAAATATGTGTTGATTACCAACGACAACCTGACAACAATGAAAATCACGACAACGGAATTAGCCGCGCTGCAGCGCGTTACTACCGGATCACCGTCTCCCGTACGATATGCGGTCGCCAGGCAGGCACTAAATACCCTCTCCTAAAAATTAATTGCCCCTGATCTTTCTTCATAAAATTAACAAAGGCTCTGCCAAGGCCTGCGTGGGTTTCTTTCAACACATAATACACCCCGCGTGTGTAGGGATACCTGTTATAAAGTATTTCCTCCTGCGCAGGCTGTGAATACATTTGCCCTATAGCACAATTCCGACAACCTATCCAGGCAATCCGAACCTTCTCTCGTAGTCTTTGCTGCATTGTATCTTCTGGATTTCCGATGCAGCTCACACCCACAAAACCAATATAATTTGTATTTAACCCCACAAATTCAACTACTTCTTTCCCCTTCTTAGCGGCAGAAAAAAGACTAAAATCAGCAGGTGCACCCTTTAAAATTGAATCCAGTGCATAACGCACCGTACTGGTAGCTTTATTTCCATCAAACACCAAACGATAAGGAAAACCAGACTTCCCCTGTAATATTTTTTTCACTTCCTCTTGTGTAAAAACAGAATCCTGTGCCGACTTGTTTACCACCAAAGCCACGGCATCATAAGCCAGCTGACCACTTTCAGGATAAACGCCTAAAGAATCATAATAATGCTTCGTTTCACCTGGCGTAAGTTTTTTTGTCACAATTACCATCCGGGTGCTATCATTATACAGATCCTCCCAGCATACCGCCTCAGATTTATAATCAGCAATAATTTTGGTTTGTGGGTGCATGGCTTCATACACGCGAATCTGCTCTTCCATTATAGGGCGAAATGACTCATCAACACTAATATGGATTTTACCTTCATTGGCTGTATCTGTTGGTGAATCATCAGAAGAGGATGCACACGATATTATGATCATCGATAAGATGTAAAAACAAAATCTGTACATATTAAGCAATATGGCGGGTTTTAAATCCTCTGTATATCCGAAAGCCGCCATAGATCATGCAGGCTATACCGAAAATCTGTGCAATGTCAGGAGGAGGAAAATGAATGTGAACACCCAACCATGTCGCAAAAGTTAAAACAAACCCTACAGCAAGATAAATGACACCCATCACCCAATCGAAAACAGATCGGATATTATAAGGTTGACGGGACTTATGTTGGGCATTATTTGACATGGATGAAAAATTCGAATGCAAGTTAGGAAAATCAAGATCATTCTCTGTTAAATATAGATCTATGCCTAAACACCTAAACCTCTCAACCAATATACTATCTTTGCTCCATGCGAATTTTAATGGTTTGTCTGGGTAATATTTGCCGTAGTCCACTGGCGGAAGGGATCATGGCCTATCATGCCCAAAATGCCGGACTCGACTGGGAGATAGATAGTGCAGGCACAGGTGGGTGGCATATTGGTTCAGAACCTCATCCACTCAGTCAGAAGGTGGCCAAAATGAACGGCATTGATATCAGCCAACAGAAGTCGAGGGTATTTCTGGAAGAAGATATGCATCATTTTGACAAGATCTTTGTGATGGATCGGACCAACTATAAATCCGTAAAAAGCATGAGTGGGCCATCCTGGAATCCTGAAAAAGTCGACCTGTTACTGAATGTTTCCGAACCGGGTTCTAACAAAGAAGTACCTGATCCCTGGTCGGAGGATGAAGAAAAATATCATACGGTATTTTCTATGATCGATGAGGCCTGCAAAACTTTTGTTGATCACCATCTTGCCAAGTCATAACAAATATTAACTTCCTGAAATAATTTACATATGTCTAAAGTACAGGTAAGTATTCCACAAGGCACGCGCGATTTTGACGCATCGGTGGTTCGTAAACGCCGATACATTATGCAAACTATTCAGCAGGTTTTTGAACAATACGGCTTCGAACCGCTCGAAACCCCTGCGATGGAAAACCTAGATACCCTAATGGGTAAATACGGTGAGGAAGGCGATAAACTCATTTTTAAAATTTTAAACAACGGGCTCGATCATCCTTCTAAAACAGAGGTAAGTCGCATCGAGTTTGAAAAAGTTTTAGCAGGGAAAAATACGAACGCAATCACTGAACGTGCCCTCAGATACGATCTCACGATCCCCTTTGCCCGCTATATAGCCATGCATCATCAGCAACTCACGATGCCGTATAAACGCTATCAAATCCAGCCGGTTTGGCGTGCCGATCGGCCGCAAAAAGGAAGATATCGAGAGTTCTATCAGTGCGATGCCGATATTGTTGGCAGTAAATCTTTATTGAATGAAGTAGAACTGGCAAGCGTCTATTCGGATGTTTTTAACAAGCTAAAAGTCGACGTTAACATTAAGATCAACAGCCGTAAAATCTTAGCTGCATTAGCTCAATCTTGCGGGAATGAAGATAAGCTGACAGACATAACGGTTGCTATCGACAAACTCGACAAAATCGGAATCGATAAAGTAAAAGAAGAGCTGACGCAACGCGATATTTCGAAGGAAGCAATTGATATAATCGTCAAATACCTCCAGATAAACGGAACGAATCAAGAGAAAATAGAATCACTCATTACCCTTTTGAAAGATTCTAAAAACAAAGAGGAAGGCATCCAAGAAATCACTACACTGCTAAGCTATTTTCCTAAAGAAAGTGATTTGGTTATTGATCTCACACTGGCACGCGGCCTCAATTATTATACCGGTATCATCTTTGAAGTACAAGCAAAGCATGTACAAATCGGGAGTATAGGCGGCGGGGGAAGGTATGATGATCTGACCGGCTTATTTGGCGTGCCTAATATACCGGGCGTAGGTATTTCATTCGGACTGGATCGTATTTACGATGTAATGGAAGCATCACAGTTGTTTCCCAATGAGGTTCATGCCGGCACTGATGTGCTCTTTTTTAATTTGGGCGAAGCCGAGAGCAGAAAGGCACTAGAATTAATGCAACAACTTCGTCAAAAAAATATTTCCTGCGAACTCTTTCACGAAAATCTAAAAATGGACAAGCAGTTTAAATATGCGGAGAAGAAAAATATTACCTATGTGGCTATTATTGGCGCCAAAGAATTAGCAGATGGCACTTGTAATATCAAGCATCTTTCTTCTGGAAAACAGGAGACAGTGAAAAT
>JBKCGY010000046.1:0-2136 GCA_046303015.1 Bacteroidota bacterium
GCGAGGAGCGGAAGTTTGGGTTAATATCATTAATGCACTGGATACTTATTATGCAGTCAATAGCAGCAGAAGTTCATTCGGCAGAAATTATACTTTGGGAGAACCCAGAAATATTAATATTGGTATCAGTTACGATTTAGCGAGTTTCTTCAATCCATGAAATTTATAAATAAACATATCTATTTATGGCATCGCCGGCTAAGTCTTGTAATAGCCATCCCGGTGTTTCTTTGGGCATTCAGCGGCTTCATGCATCCACTGATGACCAATATCAAGCCTAAGATTGGCCGTTCTGTTTTGGAAGCCAAATCCATTGAGTCTGATAAAATAAAAATGGGTCTTGGACAGATTTTACAACAACATGATATTAAGTATTATCATAAGTTCAGGATCATCAGCATAGATACAAGCTGGTTTTATCAAATACAAACCACTCCGGAATCAAAGCCTTTATACTACAGTGCAACTACAGGAAAAGGTTTAGTTAATGGTGATGAATTATATGCACAATACCTAGGAGGTTTATTTCTTGGTGGAAAATCTGAAAATAATACCAGACAGGCAACAAAAGAGGATGCATCCCAAGGGCAACCAGACTGTTGTGAAGCGGCCACATCTTGTATAACATCGCTGAGTAAAAACAATCCTGTTAAGAGTGTTCAATATGTACAATTATTTAATCAGGAATACAAGGAAATCAATCGGCTAATTCCAGTGTATAGAGTGGCCTTTCAGCGAAAGGATGGAATACGTATTTATGTAGAAACCACCTCCGATCGCATGGCTTATGCCGTAGATGATACTCGTGCAGGTTTTGACCGATTATTTATGATCTTACACAACTGGGCGTGGTTAGATGCTTTAGGCGATATCAAATACATCCTGATGGCATTGATTTTAGGTTGTGCCATCCTTTCCACACTGATGGGATTATACATCATGTATATTACCAAAGCAGTAAAAAATGATGAAAATAAACTGTTACAATCCAGATACAGGCACAGAAAAGTTTCATTATTGGCATTTACGTTTACTTTGTTTTTTACATTGAGCGGCGCCTTTCATGCAATAGAGAAAATCAACGCAGAAAAGAAGAGTGGATTTATCACTCCGCAACATATCATTTCAGATAATAGAACTCCGGATTTGAAAATCATTCAAAATCTAATCGATTCCCCTATTACAAATATATCAGCGGTCATAATGAATGATTCATTATTATGGCAAGTGTATAGTTCCGCATCAATAGATTATATAAATTCAAGTGATTATGCTGTAATAAAAAATGGGGACGAACAATATGCCGCTTATCTCTCCAGGCAATTCAGTCTAAACAGCGATAAATCAATCATCAAGAAAGAAAAGATTGTCAAGTTTGGTGGAGAGTATGGATTTGTAAACAAGCGTTTACCTGTCTGGAAAATAAGTTACAATATAAATGACAACGAACGCTATTATATTGAAACATCCTCCGGTTATCTGGCAGCATATATTCAGGATAAAGACTTATGGGAAGGATTAAGTTTTGCCTATCTGCATAAACATCATTTTATGGACTGGACGGGCAAGATTGGGCGCGATATCAGTACGATGTTGTGGGCATTGGTTCAAATTGCATTAATTGTAACCGGCATTATTCTTTATGTCAGAAGATGGAGAAGGGTGAAGGATATAGCCTCGAAGGAATGATTGGGAAAGTCAAAGGTCAAAACTCAAAACCAAAAAAGTTGTCGTGATTATAGACAACCTGACAACCAAGACAACTTGACAACTGTTTTCTGCCTACACGTTCTACCTTGAAGTAATCATCAAACTTCTCTTATATATCTGAATCGTATTTTCAAACCCCAGATACAGGGCATCACAAATCAGTGCATGGCCTATGCTGACTTCATCAATCCAGGGCGTATGCTGAATGAGATAAGCTAAGTTATGTCTATCAAGATCATGTCCGGCATTCAAACCAAGTCCTAACTCACGGGCACGGACAGCCGCAGTATAATATGGTTCAATCGATGCTTCTTTATCTCCTTTCTCAAACAATCGGGCATATTGCTCCGTATAAAGTTCAATGCGGTCGGTACCGGTTTGCGCAGCCCCTTCTACCATGGCTATATCCGGATCCACAAATATGCT
>JBKCGY010000047.1:0-8420 GCA_046303015.1 Bacteroidota bacterium
GGGTAATAAAGGGGGGTATGTATTGAGCAAATCTCCGTCAGAGATAATTGTTAATGATGTGATGAAAGCATTAGGCGGATCCTTGTTTGACCAGCAGTTTTGTGATGCACATACGGCTCTTGGTAAATTATGTACCAACTCTGTTGATTGCAGTACACGTTCCTTGTGGAAAATGATTCAGTTCACCATCGATAATCTTCTTAATAAATTAACGCTTCAAGATTTGTTAGTAAGAGAAAAAGAAGTAGAACTGAAAATAGAACATATTCTGCAGCGGAATATTGAGGTCTTACTCAAGCATTAAATCGCTTTTTTATTTTGTTTTTCTTGCAGATCTAATATAATAACAATCTCGTTGTGTTGAAAACAAAACGTAGGTGTAATAGGTCATAAATAAAAAACCTCGCCGATTGGGCGAGATTTTTAGTGGGAGCACACGGGCTCGAACCGCGGACCCTCTGCTTGTAAGGCAGATGCTCTGAACCAACTGAGCTATGCTCCCAAAATTTTAAAGAATCAATATTTTTTACATTTTACCGTGGACCCTCCCGACTTCGTCGGGATTGCTCTGAACCAACTGAGCAATGCTCCCTTAATAGGGAATGCAAAGATAAGGGTAGGATAGTTTCAAAGAAATTTTTTTATAAAAAATATCTGTCTTATTTTCTTATTCATATTCCTTAATCACATTATACAAAGTATCCCTCTCCACGGGCTGCCTGCCTGACTGTTTGATAAGCATTACAAGGTCTTCGGTACTCATAGAAGGATTTTGCTCCTCACTTCCGGCCATACTGTAAATTTTTGTCGTATCATCTATCGTTCCATCCAAATCATTCACCCCAAAATGCAAGGTCATCTGCGCCTGCTGTCTGCCTAACATAGGCCAGTAGGCTTTTAAATGAGGGAAATTATCCAGATAAATACGGGCTATCGCATACATTTTAATGTCCTCTACAATGGAAGATTCCGAAATATGGCTCATGTCATTATCCTTATTCCTGAATTTAAGTGGTATAAAGGTCTGAAAACCTTTTGTGTCATCCTGCAGATCTCTCAACCTTCTCATATGATCAATCCGATGCTCATATTTTTCTATATGACCATACAGCATGGTAGCATTGCTGTGTAAACCTAACCGATGAGCGGTACCATGTATATCAAGCCATCCCTTTGCATCTACTTTATCGGCACATATTTCATTCCGGATATCTGGATGGAAAATTTCTGCGCCTCCACCCGGAATGGAGTCCAGCCCCGACTGTATCAGAAATTTCAGTCCGTCCTCTACAGACACTTTGGCCTTGCGGAACATATAATCATATTCTACTGCTGTAAATGCCTTAATGTGTAAATCGGGACGATGTGATTTAATAGCAGATAATAATTCAGCAAAGAATTTCAGATCCATTTTAGGGTGAACGCCTCCTACAATGTGCACTTCTGTAACTGGTATTCCATCATATTTCTTTACCTGATCAAGCATTTGCTCTATCGTCAACTCCCAACCATCTTCCCGCTTTGCATAGAGTCTGGAATAAGCACAAAAATCACAACTGAATACACATACATTGGTAGGTTCAATGTGAAAGTTTCGATTGAAATAAGTCTTATTTCCATGGAGTCGTTCTCGTACCATGTTGGAAAGGGTTCCGACCAATGGGAGAGAAGCTTCTTCAAATAAAACAAGTGCTTCTTCATCACTAATTCGCTCAGAGGATCTTACTTTATGGGCAATTTCCTGTAAACGGGGAGTTGTTTTATGGCTGATAATATCGGCTATTGTTTCTATCATAAAATAATAACAGAATATTCGTGAATCCGTTCATTACAAAAGTACGATGCTTCACACCTAATGTGTAAACTTTATTCGTTTTTTGAAGTGATTGTTTTCAATAAATGAATTATCTTCCAATAATAATCAATAATGATATCATGAAACTCAAACTTACACTGCTCAGTTTTTTTCAGTTTTTTGTATGGGGTGCTTGGCTGATTACAATAGGAACCTATTTCTTTTCAAATAATATGGGGTCAGGAGCGCAGTTTGGGGCTATTTTTTATACTTTGGCACTGTCATCACTTATTATGCCGCCTCTTACCGGCATCATCGCAGACCGCTGGATGAATGCAGAAAAATTATATGGTATTCTTCATATCCTTTATGGTGCGATATTATGTTATGTGCCTCAGGTGTCTGATGCACAGACTTTATACTATGTCATATTTGCGGCCATGATCTGTTATATGCCAACAATATCTTTATCAAACTCAATATCTTATACTATACTCAAAAACAACCATTATGATGTGGTAAAAGTCTTCCCTCCAATCAGAGTATGGGGTACAATAGGTTTTATTGTGGCGATGTGGACTACCAATCTTACCGGCAGCAAAGCCAATGCCAACCAGTTTCTGATCGCTGCGGGTGCTGCTTTTTTATTGGGCATTTATGCTTTCACATTGCCGGCTTGTCCGCCTCAAAAGAACATTTCTAAAGAAGCATCTTTGATTGATCAATTGGGATTAAAAGCTTTTACTTTATTCGGCAAATATAAAATGGCGCTGTTCTTTATTTTTTCTATGTTCCTGGGTGCCGCGCTTC
Organism: Bacteroidota bacterium; assembly: GCA_046303015.1. Taxonomy (GTDB): domain Bacteria; phylum Bacteroidota; class Bacteroidia; order Chitinophagales; family Chitinophagaceae; genus Lacibacter. The sequence goes on from JBKCGY010000047.1 coordinate 2,606, forward strand.
AGCTGACCAATATGTATGGAGATACCTTTTTAGACGATTTTAAAAATAATACGCAATATGGTCCCGATTCTTTTGTGGTAAAATACTCTACCATCATTATGTCTATTTCGCAAGTTTCTGAAACGGTATTTATATTAACCATTCCTTTCTTCCTTAAAAAATTTGGCATCAAAAAAGTCATGTTGTTTTCGATGATTGCATGGGTGCTTCGCTTTGGATTATTTGGATACGGCAACCCTGCTGATGGCTTATGGATGATCATATTATCCTGTATTATTTATGGAATGGCTTTCGATTTTTTCAATATCTCAGGCTCTTTGTTTGTGGAAACCACAACGGACGCTTCTATTCGATCTAGTGCACAGGGATTGTTTATGATGATGACCAATGGAGTAGGGGCCTTTATGGGGAGTACAGTAAGCGGTTATTTAATTGATAAATGGTATATGATAGATGGGGCTAAAAACTGGCATGGAATCTGGATGGCTTTTGCCATTTATGCACTGATCATTGCCATTGCTTTTGCGCTTCTATTTAAGCATAAGCATGAGCCTGAAAAAGTGCAGGATATCAGGCATTAATGAGATAGTCTTCTTCTTTGTATTTCTTTGAAGGTAAAAGAATTCTCTTTATTTCCTGTGATTCTTTTTTTGCATTGCGGCGCTCCACAACTACAATCAAATGGCTCGGCTGATTCATCCAGCAGATGACTATAATCAAGCGTTAATTCCTCTCCTTGCGCAATATCTCTCAACGCAATTACATTCAGGCCGTCGTATATCGTATTGGGTCTGCAGGAGTGATTTTGAGGAGCCCATATCGTAGGATCTTCATCCCAGATAATATAAATTTCAGAACTGATGGGAAGCGCATACTGACTGAATAATTTCTTTTCCTGTTCGCTCCAGTGTTTGCTCATCCATTGATGAGAGATCAATCGATGTGGCTTCTCTTCGCCTCTGAAAATAATTTCACTTCTTGCAATATTGTTTTTTGCATATATGCCATATCCGGAAATGGATTTTCGTTGCATGACATATTTTTTTTGTTTCGCCTGATGTCTGGCGATACCCTCATGGATGATCTTTTGTAAAAAACCGGATTGTCCCTCTTTATCCGCCTTAATGATATAATCAGCAGACCCTTCATAACCATCACTGTAGAAAACAGAGCATGTAAAATTGATCTCTAAAAAAAACAGCTGGCCCAGATCATTCATTCTAAAATCCAGTCGTGCATATCCAATGCCTCCAAAATCGTTGAAAATTTTTGTAGCGGCTTCTGAGAGTTGATGAATTAAATCCTGATCCTGAACAATGATATTCGCTTCGGGATGAAGCTCTGAGGTTTTTAATGCGTAGGTTTTAAATGATTTGCCTTTTGGGAAAATATATTCCACGGGGGGATAAACAAAAGGAACTTTGTGTTGCCTTGGATCAGCCACTACTAAAACGGTAAATTCTCTTCCTTCAATATATTTTTCTGCAAGCACTTCAGGGTATGATTCTAATAATAATTTACATTGACGGATTAACGATTCATCGTTATAAACAAGTGATTCCTCTGATATCCCCAAACTGTCTCCAGCTTTGGCAGGTTTAATAAAAATAGGGTAGCTTATAACTGATGTTTCTTTTAAAATATCGGATTCATTGTTGATTAATGCATGTTCTGGTGTGTTTACCCCCTCAGTATAGGCGACATATTTCATTAATTCTTTAGGAGGGTTATAAAGAAGCGCATTGGGTCCTGTATAGGGCAGATTCAGTAATTCTAGAGAATGAATCACATCGATAGAAGGAACTTCCCATTCCAGATATCCTTCACAAAGGTTAACAAAGCAGTCGTATTTTTCCCTGCTTAAAGCCAGAAGTTGTTTATAAGTGGTCAGCTTATTTAGAAAGATATGGTCGACAGTATCATTCGGCAGAAGCGCTGAAAGATCTCTGGGTGGATCATAGTTTTTATAATCTACTCCTGTTGTACTGTAATCGGGCTGTAAAACACAGATGCGCATATCGTTTATGTATAGGATTTTTGATTTATGTTTCTGGTATTATAACGAAGGCACGCGTCCTCTAAAATATGAGCGATCATTTCATGGTAAGGGTGATTCCCAATTCTTGAAATAGCACCTATAGAAGTATAATTTTCATCTTCGCTAAGCCCACATTGTGCATTTACTTCCAGAATAAATAATTTGCCGTTGTCTTTATCCATTCGAATATCAACTCTGCCGTAGCCAGTTCCTTCAACCGCACAATAAGCCTCCCAGCTGATTTTTTTGATTTCTTTTTCTAACAGAGCAGGTACAGATCTGTATTGATAAAAATCATCTTTTTCGTTTACCGGTTTTTCTTCTTCATAAGTTTCCCATAAACGATCAAATGATAAAAACTTTTCCGTATCGGGTAAAGCATCGTGAAATAATCTTTCCACAGGGGTATAAATTTTTGCTTGTTCGGGGTATACATAAGATCCCGTGATAAAAACAGTGAATTCTGGTCCGTTAATAAATGATTCGGCAACCAGTCCTCCATAAGTAAAATCCCATCCTTTATATCCTTCAAAAAGAGATCTTACCAAGGGATATAATTCACTTTCATCTTGAATAACATTTCTGGTTCCTAAGCCCATGCTCCCGCCACTGATCGCCGGTTTTACTATGAATGGCAATCCAGTATGAGTCGAGATATCTTTCATATATTGTTCTGGATGATGAATGGCTTTCCAGTTGGCATGAGGAATATGCTTTGAGTCAAAGATCTTTTTCATTACAATCTTGGAAGTCGTATTTTCATAAAAACCAATATCTGATCCCGTAAAGCGAAGTTGTTTTTCTTTAAGATAATGAATGACTGAAACGCCTGGCGCACCATTGATCTCATCACCATCACATAAATTGAGTACAATAGGGGTGTGATTTGTTTGAGATTGAGAAATTTGGTCAATCGTGACTTTGAAATTCAGAGGTGTTACATTTTTCCACTCCCATGGTAAGCTAATTATGTTGAAAACCTTTTCGTACTCTTTAATACTATGACTGAAATCGTAGTAGTAGTCAATATTTTCTTCATTGGTTTCTATATATGGGGCGAGCACCCATATTTTAGGATTGTGTAATTTTTTGAGTTGTGAAGAATTAGATCCTTCCATCATACAATAATTATTGTGCTTTCATTTTTTGTTCAATAAAGGAAGATAGCCGGTATTTTTTGAGTGTATTTAATGGTATGTGAGCCGCGCCCTTAATTTTTTGTAAGCATTCAGCGGTAGCGCATTGACATTGAAAGGGCTCAGACATATCCCATTCGGTGGATGGATAAAAGAAGTTGAGTTCTTCTTCTTTCAGAATTGGTTTTAATGCAATCAATTGCAAATGATCTACATCTACAAAACAATTTGGATCGCAGCTGTGATTCAGGTATTTTAAATAATCAGGTTCCAATACGATGTGTTTGTTTTCATTTATTTGAACAGTAAATCTGTCGGGGTTTTCTTGTATAGATGAAGCTGAAAAAGAAATGATAAGCTCACCTTTCTCATAATTCTTTATAGCATGAAATGAATGATGGCGGTTTGTATCGTCATATTTGATTTGGCCTATATCAAATGAATGAATTTTTCCGGAATAAGATTCATCGGATGATAACATAATAAGCAGTTAATTGACTTCTAATATAAACAAATAATCAGTGATTTTAAAATCTGTTTATAACATCTATTGCAGGAATAAAAAAAACCGCCCAAAGGCGGTTTCGATACATTGTAGATAAGCATTACATGTGTTGCTCAATCTTTTTTACAAAGTTTGATTTGGGTTGTGCACCTACCAATTTATCTACCACCTGACCATTTTTTATGAAAAGGATAGCAGGGATGGAAGTAATGCCAAAATTCATACTGATCTGAGGATTCTCATCCACATTTACTTTTCCCACTTTTACTTTGCCGGCATATTCTTTGGAGAGTTCATCGATTACCGGACCGATAGCGCGACAGGGACCACACCATTCTGCCCAAAAATCAACAACGCTGAGTTGGTTAGATTTCACGACTTCAGTATCAAAATTTGCATCTGTAAATTGTAGTGCCATAGTATAATTTATTTAAAGGAGTACAAAAGTAAGTCCAAACCGACCTATATGCTTTAATGTCATTTTCCACATCTGTTTACAAATATTTTTCTGCCAATATTATTCGTTTGACAATTCGTCATATCAGATCACAGAATCCACCGTCACCATAAACTCAGGGTGCTCCATTAAGTAGGAGGTTAATTCCTCATTCATCTCAATACCTTCTCTGGAGATCAAAGAAACTTGCATATTGGTGATCTGGTCTTTAACAAGCACTCTAACGCCCGTCATCCCCTTGTGATTTTTAAAATTTTGGTCGAGGAACTGAATGCTCTCTTCTTCCAGATATGCGGCTTCTACGGTAATAGATAATTGTCGGGTGGCTCTGGTTTTCAGACTTTCCAGTAAGAAGAACTTTTCAGGCTTAAATTCAAGTTGATCTGAATTTTGCCATCTTGTTTTAAATATTCCATGTATGAAGACAACCGTACCTGGAACAAAATAATCTTTGTTTCGAACATAATCATCTCCAAAAAACGCCTGTTCCATCTTCCCGCTATAATCTTCAATATGCAGCACTCCAAATTGTTTTCCATTTTTGGTAATTCGGTGCTGCGCCTCTGTAACCAGACCCGCCAATCGGTAGGTTTGTCCTCCGTATGATTTGGGAGTAATATTTGTTTTGATTTCTTCAAATTCCTCAAGGGCTGTAATCTTATAATGGTTCAGCTCAAACTTAAAGTGATCGAGTGGATGCCCGCTGATGAACATGCCCGTAGTCTCTTTTTCATGATCCAGCTTTTGAGTGAGTGTCCATTCTTCGCAAGTAGGAATTTTTGGGGTGGGAATATCCATCATAATGGCCTCACCAAAAAGGGTATTGGTATGCTGCGATTTATTGGCCTGAAAGCGATTTCCGAACTGAATGATCTTTTCAAGGGTATTCTGCGGTTCTCCCGGAACATTATAAAAGTATTGTGCCCGGTGCATATTCCGAAAGCCATCAAATGCTCCGGCATAAATGAGGCATTCCATCGATCGCTTGTTGACCGTGCGCTGATTCACTCTTTTTATAAAATCAAAGATGTCTTTAAAACTTCCATTGTGTCGCTCTTCGATGATACTTTCCACAGCCGCTTCGCCGACCCCCTTTAGCCCCCCTAATCCCATACGAATGATGCTTTCTTTATTCACGGCAAAACCGGATAGAGATTCATTGATATCAGGTCCCAATACATTCAACCCCATTCTCCGACACTCTTCCATAAAGAAGGTAATCTTCTCTATACTGCCGGCATTATTCAGAACTGCACTCATATACTCTCCCGGATAATGCGCTTTCAGATAAGCGGTCTGATAGGCCACATAGGCATAACAGGTGGAGTGTGATTTATTGAATGCATATTGTGCGAATGCCTCCCAATCAGTCCATATTTTTTCCAGTTTGTCTTTGGGATGATTTTTACCGGTAGCACCCTCAATAAATTTACTCTTCATTTTATCCAGGGTATTGCGATCTTTTTTACCCATCGCTTTACGCAGTACATCCGCATCGCCTTTACTAAAACCTGCCAGTTTTTGAGCCAGCAACATCACCTGCTCCTGATATACGGTAATACCATAGGTTTCTTGGAGATACTCTTCCATTTCAGGCAAGTCATATTCGATCGCTTCCTTGCCGTGTTTTCTATTTATGAAATTGGGGATATAGGCAAGGGGGCCCGGACGATAAAGTG
>JBKCGY010000048.1:0-3091 GCA_046303015.1 Bacteroidota bacterium
GCCAGATATTGTGCATATAATTCATCACCATTAACTAAACCTTTTCCTGTTGTTGCACTGTAGTATAAAGGCTTTGATTCTGGAGTGGTTTGTATTTGATAAAACCAGCTTGTATCTATGCTGATGAATCTGAATTTATGATAATACTTTATATCATGTTGTTGTAAGATTTGATGCAAGCCAATTTTTATTTTGCCATTTTCGATGGGCTTGGTTTGTAAAAATGGACGCCCAATATCGGGTTTGATATTCGTCATAAGCGGATGCATGAAGCCGCTGAATGCCCAAAGAAACACCGGGATGGCTATTACAAGACTTAGCCGGCGATGCCATAAATAGATATGTTTATTTATAAATTTCATGGATTGAAGAAACTCGCTAAATCGTAGCTGATACCAATATTAATATTTCTGGGTTCTCCCAAAGTATAATTTCTGCCGAATGAACTTCTGCTGCTATTGACTGCATAATAAGTATCCAGTGCATTAATGATATTAACCCAAACTTCCGCTCCTCGCATATATCGTGATCTTGAGTGAGCAAAATTATATCCTGCACGTACATTAAATACATGAAAGCCGTCATATTTTACCAGATTAGCGGGATCCATGTAATAGGAACTCATCATTTGCCACTCGGCCATCAGTCTTAGCCCCTTGGCGTAGTCGGGACGATAGGTAATCTCAGCATTGGCAATAAATTGTGGCGCACTGTTGATCTGGTTGCCTGTTAATTTTACTCCACGCTCTATATATTCCAGAAATTCATGTTTGCTGTATGCACCGCTGAAGCGTATTTGTAAAGATCGAAAAGGATAAGCCGTCATGCCCAGTTCAATACCCTGACTTAATGTTTTACCGGCATTGGCATTACCAAAAGTTCCATCATCAAAGCGCACACTGATGATGGTGTTGTTTCCTTCGAGTCGGTATAAGGAAACATCGATAGATAATTTGTTTTTTATAATAGCGGCCCATCCACCGATCTCATAATTGTCAAATACAGAAGGAGACAGATCCGGCACTTTAACGCCTCTGTACAACTCACCTACTTGTGGTGGTACAAAACCCCGACTATAATTGGCATAGATACCCCGGTTGTTTTTTAAATCATAGGTGAAGCCAATCTTCGGTGCCCATGCTCGAAATGAATTGGTTGTATCTGCTGAACCCGAGAAGGCAGAAGGGGCTAAGTTGTTGTCAAACCCATAGCGGAATACATCATATCTCAATGCACCCACAACACGCAGATTTTTAAAAGGAGTACATTCAATATTCACAAAACCTGCATAGTTAAGAATATTATTTCGATAATCCGTGAGCAGGCTGTCTTTACGGTCTTCATAACTTACATACTGATTCAGGATAGTATCTTTTTTGATTTTGATATAATTCGCTATTTGTGTGTTAGGACTATAGTCGACCGTTCCGCCTGCAATAACAACCGTATTAAATTTTTTGAATTGCTGACGATGCTGAGCAATCAATACATAGCTCTTAAAACTATTTACACTAATCTCGCCATGAGCCAAATCTTTTTTACCAATAAATCCATTGCCTTGTCTGCGAAAATCATCCCGTACACGAAAGGAGGCATTCAAGTCAAGCGTATTAGATCTTATTACGCTGCTTAGCATAGTTTTTGCCTGATCATTCCATTCATGTGAAAGCGTGCTTCTGAAACGACTTACGTTGGTGTTTCTCCAGGTGAATGTGTGCTGACTGGTAAAGCTTTTTCTGATATATTGAATGCTATCCACGCCTCCACTCATATCACTGTTGTAATTCATGGTAGTAAAACTGTTTTCCCAGTTTGTTTTTTTGGAAAATGCATAATCTGCTCTTGCTGTAATAATGAATTTGCTGAAATCGCTGTAGGGTAAAAAGCCACCGGATCGCTCTGCAAAATAACCGCTGATGTTTGCTTTCAATTTACCTGTTGAGAAACCGCTTTGTACATCTATTCTTTTATAGCCAATATCATTTCCCTGTATACTGATTTTTGCAGTTGGTAATGCCGTTCCCGATTGTGTGATAAAATTGACGGCACCGCCGATGGCTTCACCACCATACAAACTGCTGCTCGGTCCTCTGATGACTTCGATATTTTTTACCGCTGCCATATTCATTTCCATCAAAGCATTATGATTAAATACTCCACTGGTACGGATGGGAATGCCATCTTCCAGATACATAAAAACGGCTCTTGTTCCCAGTGGTTGCCGAATGCCCATGCTGTGTTGTTCATTTCCGAGATTCACCATATAGACGCCACTCACTTTGTTCACCAGTTGATCGATGGTAGTGGCTTTGGTGTCGTTAATTGTTTTGGCAGATATCGATGAGATTGCAATCGGACTTTGCGTTCGTTTGATCTGATCTCTGTTGGCTGATACAACTACTTCATCCAAGGGACGATTATTTTTTTCAAGGCTGATAGCCGTACTGCTTGCGGGAAGGTTGATTTTTTTTATCTGATAACCTGTATAGCTAATTTCGACTTCATTAACCAGACTTGAAACAATAAATGATCCGTCATTAGATGAAGTGATGGTTTGGTTACCTGCTTTAATGGTTGCACCGCTGAGGGGCTCTTTCGTATCTGAATCAAACAGCCGATATTTTTTGGTTTGTGCGTATGCACTTATATTCAGTATAATGAGTACTGCGAATAATATTTTTTTCACTTGTTTTATTGATTAGAAAAAGATGAAGAAAATAGTAAAAACTCAAAACCTATAACTTTTTGGTTTTGCCTTTTGACCTTTGACTTAAATATTATGTACTATCGGGTAATGATTATACGCCCGGTGGGTGGAAGGTAGAAGTAATAAAATCCTGAATTTTTCCTTCGGAAAAAGAAGGAAAGTTGAGAGAGTTGGATATGAAATGAGTAGCTAAAATATCGCTGATTGAATGGAAGTAAATAACTTGTTCAAATTTATTCTCAGAGCGGCTGCCGGATGACTGCTCTTCTTTCTGCTGATCTTCCCGCATTTTTTTCATCATCTGACATTTACCCTGACAGGTGGATTGGGGCTTCGTCTTGTTGATACAATTTTTAATATAGTTCGCCGTATTTACATAGTAGT
>JBKCGY010000049.1:0-5837 GCA_046303015.1 Bacteroidota bacterium
GCCGGTTTGATGGTAAATGGAGAAGAGGGAGATACACAACCTGTTGTTTTATCTCTTACTGTAGTAGTGTAACTCCCAGTGGGTAAATTGCTGAAGGCAGGATTGCTTTGATAGGCACCACCATTTAGGTTATATTCATAATTATTCCCGACTGGTTGTTGTATCACAATTCCTCCTGTGTTAATCGTACAGGTAGGATCAATGATGCTGTAAACATAAGAGGGCGTTCCTGTTGGAGCTGCATTAATCGTAGCTTGTGCTGAAACAGATACACATCCTCCTGAATTTTTTATTCTGACATTATAATTACCTGGGGTTAGTCCGGAGAAAATATTGCTTGCCTGATAATTCGTTCCGTCAATGCTGTAAGTAGAGCCTGATACGGCCGTAAAGGTGATGGTGCCGGTAGGAGTGGCGCAGGTAGGTTGTGTAATATTAAGGATGGGAGCAGCAGGTAATGGGCTCACTGTAATATCAATACTGCTGGATGTAGGACAGCCCAATCCCGTAACACTATTCAAACTGTATCGGATCGTGCCTGTGGTTGTAGGTCCGGCTTTAACTGTATTTCCGGATGTAGCAGCAAGTCCTGCATTGCTAGAGTTTGCCCCCCATGTATAAATACCATTTCCACCGGATGCGTTTAAAGTAACAGAATCCCCCAAACAAATATTTTGTGCAGAGGCGGATATCTTTAATGCATTAACACCAGAGTTGGCAGCACTTCTAAAATCACATAGATCTCCATTCGCACCATCTGTCATCAGATAATAGGTGTTTCCTGGTGTTAAGCCTTCTGCGTATATGACTGAAATTAATGGTTTATTATTTGTGGGATAAGGATAGATCCTGTTGTAGCAGCCATATGTGGTTACAGGGCCTCCGCAATTCGGAGTGCTGAAGAATAACATTTGTATACCACCATTCGCATTATTGAATCCGTTATTAGAGCTGGTTACCCACACAGAGAATGAAACAGTTGGAGCATCGGCAATGAATTTTACAAATGAGTTATTGTTTAATCCAAAGCAGGAAGCTGCATCTAGTGCTGCCCATGATCTTTTGGTGCTCCCGGTGGTACTTCCGCATACGCCATTGAAATCGCAAATAGAAGAGGCACTGGCACAATCGGAAGTGGATGGAATGGTTGTGCTGCAATTAGGTAATGAAGGGGGTTGTGGTGCCGGATTATTACTGAAAGTAAGCGACCATGAAGAAAGATTTCCGGCATTGCTGGGTGTTCTTCTGTCTAAAATACATAGTTTCCAGATGCCGTCTGCGTTTTGTCCGTTATTCATAGCGCCTAGATGCCCTTCGGGGAGAAAAGTCCCAGTAAAAGGAGCCGTGCCGAATTTTATGGGATTAGAAGCTGTTGCGCTAAAACAGGTATTGGTGTAATTGTCTGCCCCGGTAACTCCGTTTTGGATGGATAATGGAACATAAGTTCCATCGGGCGCCTGCAGTAGAATTTCCAGTTCATCAATAGAGGTATGAGTGATGCTCAAACAAACCTGTGCAAGACCTTTCGAGGAATTGATTGTGCCAATACCGCTAACTGTTGCATTAAAACAAGTAGGACTTGAGCCGGAACCGGGAATGGCACCACCCGTGCCATTAAATGTTTGTGCGATCACACAATGTGTAGTGAATAAAATTAGAGCAGACAGGAAATATTTTCTCATAACACCGAATGGTTTATTCGTTATTGTTTCGGTGTGTTCAGGTTAGTAAGCCGGCAAAATAAACTAAGTATAGCCGGATATAGATTTTCTACAGGAAATTTAATAATGATTTTACATGGATAATGAATGCAGCTGTAATCTACAAAGATAGGATTTGATGCTCATGATTAAGATAAAAAACCCCTGCCTTTCGGGAGGGGTTTAAAGTTTTTGGCAGGTATTGAATTTATAATGCGATTTGTTTTTCGGTCATTAGTTTACGGAGGTTGATTAAGCCATAGCGCATTCTTCCTAGCGCAGTATTAATGCTGCAATTCATGAGTTCGGCAATTTCTTTAAAACTAAGGTCTGCAAAATGTCTCAGAATCAGCACTTCTCTTTGCTCTTCTGGTAATGATTCCAGCATTTTATGCATTTTACCATAACTCTGCAAACGAATTTTTTTGTCTTCTGCTGATTCTTCTGAGAAGTTCAGCACTTCAAAAATATCATAATTGTCGGCATTCTTGATGGTGGGGCGTCTTTTGATCTTACGGAAATGATCTACGCAAAGATTCCTCGCAATCCTGATGGCCCAGGGCAGAAATTTGCCTTCTTCATTATATTTCTTATTCGTTAAGGTGTCTATAATTTTAATGAAAACCTCCTGAAAAAGGTCTTCCGCCAGATATTTATCTTTTACCAGCAGATAGATAGACGTATAAATCTTATCCTTGTGTCGTAAAACTAATGTTTCCAGCGCATCAACTTGGCCATTCTGAAACTGAAAAATCAGTTCGTTGTCGGTAAATTGTTTGAAGGATGGCATATACTTCTGTTTTTGGTTAACAATAAAATCGGAATAAAAGATTTATTGAGTAGAAGTATACGCGATAGGCGGGTAAATTTTTTGTTATGGGATAAAGATATAATCTTTTATTTGGAAAGTCAATAACAAAAGCTCTTAAAGAAATGTTATAAGCTTTTACCCTTAGTCTTTAAATTTAATTATACAATTACATGTTCCTCATGCAGCTTGATAACAGTCTCGCTGCTGGCGAGACCGACAATTAAAACATTTTTTTCTTACAGCCCTGGTTAATACTATTAGAGCATAATTTTGTAAACAATGTACAAAGTGAAAGATAATACCGCAAAAAATCCTGTTTATCGGGATAAGAAAGAACCTATTCTCATTAAAGGCGCGCGTGCACACAATCTTCAAAACATTGATGTGGAGTTGCCAAGAGGAAAGTTTATTGTGGTTACTGGGGTTTCAGGTTCAGGGAAATCTTCACTCACGATAGATACTTTATTCGCGGAAGGGCAGCGCCGTTATGCAGAGAGTCTGAGTGCCTATGCCCGTCAGTTTTTAAACCGGATGAATAAGCCGGATGTGGATTATATCAAAGGGTTATGTCCAGCCATTGCCATCGAACAAAAAGTGGCAGCGCGCACGCCGAGAAGTACGGTTGGCACCATGACGGAAATTTATGATTATCTCCGCCTATTCTTTGCACGGGTGGGAAAGACCTATTCACCTGTAAGTAGCCAGCAGGTTAAGAAGCAGGAAGTGCAGGATGTGGTACAGAAGATAGCAGAAATTAATGAGGGGGCCAGGATTTTGCTATTATCGGAATTGAATCTTTCAGGTAAAAGAAATGTTACGGAAGAGCTTTCCCTGTTGTTACAAAAGGGATTTAATCGGATTTATATTCTTACAAAGAATAAGAAACAGAAAGATAACACGAACGAATCTTTATTGATTGAAGAATTACTTGAGGATAAGACTCATGTTAAAAAACTATCTGCTGCTGATCAGGTTTTTATCATTATCGATCGTTTTGTGGCTAAAAAGTGGGAAGAAGATGATCTGCATCGATTATCCGATAGCGTTAGTATTGCCTTTGAGGAAGGGAGTGGAGAGCTTTGGTTGAATGTAGATGGTGATTTTTCGAATTATTCCCGTCGCTTTGAACTGGATGGTATACGTTTTGAAGAGCCATCCCCTAATCTCTTTGCATTCAATAATTCCTATGGCGCATGCCCTACCTGTGAAGGATATAGTCAGGTGCTGGGTATTGATGAAAATCTGGTCATCCCGGATCGTAGTTTAAGTGTCTATGATGGTGCCGTTGCACCTTGGAAAGGAGAGAAGCTGGGTTGGTGGAGAGAGCAATTTATTAAGAGTGCTTCTAAGGAAAAATTCCCGATTCATAAGCCTGTTTCCGATCTGACTCAACAACAGTATCGTCAATTATGGGAAGGGGTGGGTGCGGCCTATGGTATCCATCATTTTTTTAAGGAAGTGGAAGCTAATTTATATAAGGTGCAATATCGTGTAATGCTCAGTCGTTATCGGGGTCGTACAACTTGTCCGGATTGCAACGGCTCCCGCTTACGTAAAGAAGCTTTATATGTAAAGATCGGAGGTGAGCATATTGGGACTTTAAGTACCATGCCCGTCAAGCAGCTTTCTGTATGGCTGGATGTACTTGAGATCAGTAATTATGATCGAGAACTTTCGGCAAGAATTCTGATTGAACTCAGACAACGCATTAACACCCTACTTGCAGTCGGGTTGGGTTATCTCACTCTACATCGCAATGCCAATACGCTCAGCGGAGGGGAGAGTCAGAGAATACAACTTACCCGTATGCTGGGAAGTAATCTTACGGATTCTCTATACATTCTGGATGAACCATCCATTGGTTTGCATCCCAGGGATACAGCGCAATTGATATCGGTATTGAAATCTTTGCGCGACTTAGGGAATACAGTTATTGTAGTGGAGCATGATGAGATGATGATGCGTGAGGCTGATCATATTCTGGATATGGGACCTTTTGCGGGTTATTTGGGTGGAAAGTTGATTGCCCAGGGAAATCTGGAAACGATCATGCAGGAGAAGAATAGTCTCACGGCCCAATATTTGAGTGGTCAAAAGCAGATCCCTGTACAACCTGTTGTTCGTTCCTGGACCAAGTCCATTATGATAGAAGGTGCGCAGCAACATAATCTTAAAAATATCGATGTATGTTTTCCGTTAAATGTTTTGTGTGTGGTATGTGGTGTAAGTGGTAGCGGTAAAACTACACTGGTAAAACAAATTTTATATCCTGCCTTAAAGAAGATCAAAAAAGATCCGGATGGTCAGCCCGGATTATTTAAAAATCTTAATGGAGATCTGGATACTTTTACTCAGGTAGAAATGGTAGATCAAAATCCTATTGGCAAGAGCAGTCGAAGTAATCCGGTTACCTATGTGAAGGCCTATGATGAGATTAGAAATCTTTTTGCGGATCAGATGCTGAGTAAGATACGCGGGTATAAACCCGGTTTTTTTTCTTTCAATGTAGATGGGGGAAGATGTGATGCTTGTAAAGGGGAAGGGGAGCAAATAGTTGAGATGCAGTTTCTGGCAGATGTGCATTTGACCTGTGAAGTATGCCATGGAAAACGATTTAAAGAGGAGGTTTTAGAAGTCCAATACAATGGGAAAAACATTCATGAGGTGTTGGAGTTAAGCATAGATGAGGCATTGGATTTTTTCAGGACCGAGAAGGAATTAGTAAATAAACTTACGCCTTTGCAGGCGGTGGGCTTGGGATATGTGAAACTCGGACAGAGTAGCGATACTTTAAGCGGAGGGGAAGCGCAGCGGGTTAAGCTGGCTTCTTTTCTAGTTAGGGGTAGCGGACAGGGTAAGATCTTATTTATTTTTGATGAGCCTACTACGGGGTTACATTTTCACGATATTTCCAAACTGCTCAATAGTTTTCACGCTTTGATCGAGAAGGGACATTCTGTGATTGTAGTAGAACATAATACGGATGTCATAAAACGAGCCGACTGGATCATTGAGCTGGGACCAGAGGCTGGTGATGGGGGAGGGAATTTAGTGTTTGAGGGCCGTCCTACTGGTATATATACATCAAAAGAAAGCCGGATTAAAGCCTATCTGTAAGTGGGTTTTGCAAGGGTAGTTATAAAAAAAATAGGCAAAAGCTTTGATTGTTAAGGGTTTTCACTTAAATTTACAACTTATTAGTACCCCACTATCCTCCGAATATTCCGCCCTATTGATCCAAATTCTCCCTGAAAGACGAATTTTACCTCTAATCTTAATTCGTTTTTATGAGAACTTTTTTACCCGAGAATCAATCGATCTTGCTT
>JBKCGY010000050.1:0-2312 GCA_046303015.1 Bacteroidota bacterium
CTCAAAAACTTTTGTACATTATGAGCGACCTACCGCTATGCAGTCTATAATTGATTTACGTTCCGATGTAGGAGGAGATCTTTGGATGATGACGCAGGATCGATTGTGGCAATATCATCATCGAACTTCTGCCTGGAGTGATTATAAGATAGATGCAGCACAACTTAATTTGAAAGCTGCCTCTTTTCAATGGGCGAATATCCGTTTCGATATAAAAGATAATCCTTGGATGGCAACAGATAAAGGATTGTTTTATTTTGAGAAAGCGAATAAAAAATGGAAAGTATATACAACAGATGATAAGCCTTCATTGACAATAGCTGCCAATGCCATTTCAGCGTTTACATTTGATCAAGCCGGCCGATGCTGGCTCGCACCTCTTGATGAAGGATTGCAGCTGTTTGATTTGAAAAAAAATCTGTTTCAGGATCCTCTTACTGTTAACAATGGATTCCCTTCTCCGCGCGTGAATTCGCTGGTTACGGATGCAAAAGGAAATCTTTGGGCAGGAACCATCAATGGGCTTATTCGACTCGATCCAAATTCACAGAAATGGGTATTGTTTAACCAGCAGGATGGGTTAAAGTCGGATTACATCGACCGGCCTTTATTTGCTTTCTCCAATGGGGAGATGGTTCTATCGGTTGAGAATGGGTTTACACACTGGAGCATTCTTCAAATTCCATCTTTAACACAGAAACCCATTGTGTATTTTGATCAGTTCTTATCAGCCGGAAAAAAAATCAATCCGGGAAAAGGGGTATTGCAATTATCGGGAGACATGCAGGAATTGTCAATAGAATTTGGTGCCATTGCTCCGGTTATGAATCATCGTCTTTTATTTTCTTATCGTTTACTGCCGGGGAAGCAGGAATGGATGACAACAAATGACCGACGTATTTCTTTTGCAGGGTTGGGCCACGGTACTTACACCCTTCAAATAAAAGCAATACATTCGGATGGCGTGGAGAGCGAGGTGAAAGAGCTCAAAATAGTTGTACCTACTCCTCTTTGGATGCGCGGGTGGTTTATTTTACTTATGTTAATCATAATTGGATCCATATTCTATATCGTCTATCGTTACAGATTACAACAGGCATTAAAACTACATGAGTTAAGAAATTCGATTTCGCGTGATTTGCATGACGAAATCGGCTCTTCTGTCAGCAGTGTCAATATGCTTGCAACAGTTGCAAAACAGCAATTGGGGGAAGCACATGCAGTTACGCCATTATTGGAACAAATCGGACAGTCTGCTTTAACGGCAGGAGAAAGTATGGATGAAATCATCTGGAGTGTAAATCCAAAACATGATGGTGCAGAAGATACGTTTATTCGACTCCGTAAATACATTTCCGAACAATTGGAAACACACCAGATCGATTATGTCATTCATTTTCCTGAAGCAGATGCTAACTGGAAGATGAATATGCAGCTTCGACGGGATCTATGGATGATTTGCAAGGAAGCGGTGAACAACAGCATTAAATATGCAAAATGCAGTAAGGTCACAATCGAAATAAAAAGGGTTAATGGGATGGTGGAAGGAGTTATTTCAGATGATGGCACTGGGTTTGATCTTGTTGCTGCTGAGAATAAAAAGAGAAATGGTCTGAGAAACATGAAAGAGAGAGTAGCGAAATACAAGAAAGGTTTTTTTGAAGTGAAGACCGAAACGGGGAGAGGGGTCCAGTTGTTTTTTCGTCTGCCCGAATAAAGAGTACCCAAAGATGTAAAAGGAGGGTGGTCGGGTAATTTCTATTTTTCAATAGTAAATGGTAAGAATTGTTATATACGACGACAATGAGCAGTTGCGCAAATCGATGCAGTTGTTATTGCTGACTCAGCCGGGTTATGAAGTAGTAGCTGTCTTTGATAATGCCAATGAAGTAGTGCGCGATATTGAGCAGCTTCATCCTGATCTTGTGATTCTTGACATTGATATGCCGGGAAGAAAAGGAACGGAAGCGGTGGGACTGATCAAAGAAACGGATCCCAATTGTCTGGTAGTGATGCACACAGTGTTTGAAGAAGAAGAAAATTTATTTGCATCACTCTGTGCAGGTGCCAACGGTTATCTTTTAAAGAAAACAGCGCCTGAACGTTTTCTTACCTACATAGAAGAAGTGTTGGCGGGAGGAGCACCATTCTCTCCCGGCATTGCCCAGAAAGTATTGACTTTTTTCCAACATCATCGGCCGTTGCAACATAATTTTAATTTAACGGAGCGCGAAAAGCAGATTTTACAATTGCTCGTTAAAGGATACACCTACAAAGCCATCAGTGCGGAATTATCAATCGCACTTGATACC
>JBKCGY010000051.1:0-2024 GCA_046303015.1 Bacteroidota bacterium
TGTCGGTAGTCAGACTGAAATTGTATTTGATGGTGGTTCGATGGTGATGGATGCCTCTGCGAATTTGGTCAAACATTTTTCTTTGTTTGAAGAACAGCTTGATTATATCGATTGGAAAGGAGATGGATCGTTTGATGCGAACGTCATTGCAGTAGCAAATGCTTTACCTGATGCTGAATTATCGCCTGAAACACTGGATGTATCACTAGGTATTCAAGAAATCTATGATGCTTTGATTTTAGGCATTCGTGATTATTTTAAGAAGATGGGTTTCAGTAAAGCCATTCTGGGTAGTAGCGGTGGGATTGACAGTGCGGTTACGCTGGCTTTGGCTTGTGAGGCTTTGGGATCTGAGCATGTCAGAGCTGTATTAATGCCATCACCCTATTCCACTTCGCATAGTGTGGATGATGCGGTTTTGTTGAGTCAAAATTTGGGTAACCCCTATGATATCCTTCCGATCAAAAATATTTATGAAGCTTTTCTTCATGAATTATCTCCCTTATTTAAGGATCTTCCTTTTAGTTTGGCGGAGGAAAATATTCAGAGCCGAACACGAGGCAATTTGCTGATGGCGATCGCCAATAAGTTTGGATATATATTACTGAATACATCTAATAAAAGTGAATTGGCTACGGGATATGGAACTTTATATGGTGATATGGCCGGAGGACTGGGTGTGTTGGGAGATTGTTATAAGTTGCAGGTGTATGCGCTGGCGAAATACATCAACAGAGATAAAGAGATTATTCCTGTCAATATTATTACCAAGCCACCCAGCGCTGAGCTGCGGCCAGGACAAAAAGATTCGGATTCGTTGCCCGAATATGATGTGCTCGACTCTATATTATATCAATACATTGAAAGAAGAAAAGGACCTGCAGATATTAAGGCACAAGGTTATGATGCAGCTCTGGTGGATCGGATTCTTCGTCTGGTCAATATGAATGAATACAAACGCAATCAGTTTTGTCCGATTATACGGGTAAGCCCGAAAGCATTCGGAGTGGGCAGACGGATGCCGATTGTGGGGAAGTATTTAAGTTAGAAAGTTGTAGGTTGTAGGTTGTAGGTTTTTATCTTTGTTACAAATTATATTTATGCTTCAGGTTGCGATATTGCGTCAGAATCCAGAATGGGTGAAAGAAAGGCTGGCAGTGAAAAAGTTCTCCGAATTGAATTTGGTAGATGAAATTATTGCCCTCGATGATCGTCGCAAACAACTCACTTTTCAATTTGATGAAACGCAAGCGGGCATCAATAAAGCTTCCAAAGAAATCGGAGGGTTGATGGCGAAGGGAGAGAAGGATGCTGCCGAAGCGAAAAAAGGAGAGGTCACCACGTTAAAATCATCTTTACAACCTATCACAGAACAACTCGCTGTGGTTGAAAAGGAATTGCAGGATACCTTAGTTAAATTACCGAATCTTCCTTCTTCTCTCGTTCCTAAAGGTAAAACTCCAGAAGATAATGAAACAGTCAAAGAGTGGGGCGAAGAACCTGCTTTATATGATGGTGCCCAACCCCATTGGGATCTGATCAAAAAATACGATTTGGTGAATTTCGAATTGGGCGTTAAAGTAACGGGCAGCGGTTTTCCGGTCTATAAAAATAAAGGAGCCCGTTTGCAAAGAGCACTCATCAGCTATTTCCTAGATTATAATACGGCAGCGGGATACACGGAATATATTCCACCTTATATGGTGAATGAGGCAACCGCTTATGGTACAGGACAATTGCCTGATAAAGAGGGACAGATGTATTATATGCCGGCGGATAATTTTTATTTGATTCCAACAGCAGAAGTGCCGGTTACCAATTTGTATAGGGATGATATTTTGAAAGCAGAGGAGTTACCCATTAAAATGACGGCGTACACGCCTTGTTTCAGAAGAGAAGCAGGAAGTTTTGGATCTGATGTAAGAGGACTGAACCGTGTGCATCAGTTTGACAAAATTGAAATTGTACAATTAGTGCATCCGGATAATAGTTATGCCGTGCTTGATGAAATGGTGGCGCATGTG
>JBKCGY010000052.1:0-8805 GCA_046303015.1 Bacteroidota bacterium
ACACTATATATCGGTGTGGCCCATCGTAAATACGACCAGGCAATCACCAATGCTATACCAATAGAAAAGAAAAATAATGGTAAGTGAGAGATATATTTAAACAATATCTCCTTGAAAGTCAAAAACCGTGTATCCTGGCCAGGATTTTCTAATAAATTGGATTCGTTAGACATCTAAATAAATTAACGGAATAAATTGGATAATATTAAAATAACATTCACTAGTGCTAGACCTAAACTTACATACTGCAATCTTCTTTGAGCCATGATATCATAGGCCGCTAACTGACGATTGGTGGGGGAGACATAAACTACATCATTTTGCTTGAGTTGATTTTCTTTAGTATTAAAAAAATCAGCCTTCGTTAAATCAATCTTATGCACTGTTCTCTTCCCATTTACCTCTCTGAAAATCAATATATTTTTTAAATCTCCTCCTGGGGCAACCCCCCCTACTTCACCGAGCGCCTGTAGAAATGTTACACGCTCTGAATCAAATGTTTTAGTACCAGGTGTTGTTACATTTCCTAAGAAAGTGACCCGAAAATTCATAAACCGAATATTAACTACAGGAGCATCTGTAATGTACTCGGATGCTCTTTTAATAATTTCTTTTTCCAATTGAGATTTTGTCAATCCTTCGGCAGGAATCACACCCAGCATGGGCATTTTGATATCGCCGGTTGCAAGATCTACCAGATATTGATTAGCCTGCGTATTCATAGTTGACTGGCTTGAGGCTGTCACTCCTCCTACATTTGGCTGTACCATATTTTGACTAAAAAGCAAATTGGCCGAAGCGCTTCTGGAAGAAATATTAATTTGTAGCAGGTCTCCTTTTTGAATAACGGGCTCATCCAAAACATAATTAGCTATAGCCATACTATCAATGCCCTGGTTAAAATAGACCAATTCATTTCTTAGTTTTTCGGGCGTCACACAAGCAGCGAACATAAAAACTAAAAGAAAACAAATATTAACAATACGTAATAGCAAACTCATAATATTTTGTATTAAGCAAATTGATTTATGATTACCGGCTCTAAGCTCGCAAGCTCAAAGCTTGCCGTCAACTCATAGCCAAGTGATTCTAACAAAACATAAGCCTTCTTATTTTGTATGTCCAAAATAATGCCTTCTCTATCCATTAACACGCCAGACTTTACCCGAACTTTCAAACCTCTCATCAAGACAACAGGATTCAATTGCACCTCTTTGTATTCTTTCAAAAATCTCCGTATCAAATCAATTTCTTGCTCACGTATTTGAGCAGGTTTCCCCTCACTATATACAAAATTTACAACTCCATCCGTTAATCGAACGCGAATCTGATCATCTTCACTGATCCTGACAAATACATAAGATTTAAATAAAGGCTCTTCTATAACCTTATACCGATCCGACCATTTTTTGCGCACTTTATTGAGCGGACAATATACTTCTAATCCCTTAGAAGCTATGCGCTCAGCCACCTTTTTCTCCCACCTGGGTTTTGTATATACAGCTAACCAATTCAATTTCAGACAAAAGCTTCGCTTCCTCAGTCACATGTTTAAAAATTTAACTGAGCATAATGTAAAAAAAGAGCAGACTACCTTAAAGCATGTCCACTCTTAAATATTATTTAGTCATTCCTGTAATTATCTGTTGTTCTCAATCTAGTAAACTCCCGCTCAAATCAACCCCTCATTTAAAGATTGTAAAGATACATTTAAAAGAGGATTTATATAGGATATTTATCAATCAAAATGAACGAAAAGTTCAACAAAAACATGGTCCTAACCGATGAGAAAACGCCAAAACATAATCCTGTTACATATATGGCGGAAATGATATTAAACAATTGATATTCAATGCATTAAGAATAGAATACCTTTTCAGCTTTTGTCAACTTCTCTTCACTCCCAACATCCAATAGTATATCACCCGAATGATCAAATCCTTCGACACGATGTGTTACCGATAGATCAAGGAATACATCCGTTAGTGAAAACTTGCCTTTTTGCTTGATCAAATCAAAGACCTCCTGCTGATACAAAGCAATCCCACTAAAAGCTCTTTCAGATAATGTATTCCCTTCAATTCCTTCTGCTAAAAAAGGCCCTTTATGATCCCCTGTTAACCGATTTCTCCATCCTTTTAAATTCATTTCAGAATCAAACAACAATTGTCTTGAAGAATCCCGCTGCATCACGGCAAGAGTAATCAGATTATTTTTTTTACAATGCGCTTCTATCAAATTTGTGATATTCAAATTCGTTAAGATATCCGCATTGATCGTTAGGAAAGAATCCGTTTCTTGTAATAGTGGTCGTGCTTTAACCAAACCACCTCCGTTTCCAATACCTCATCGCTTTCATCACTGATCATGATCGCACTTCCCCAACCCTTATTCTTTTGTATCGCCTCAATGACTTGGTCCGCAAAATGATGCACATTTACTACCACCTCGCGTATGCCATGATTTTGCAAGAACTCGACATTTCTCTGCAATAAAGTTTTCCCATTGACCACCGCCAACGCTTTGGGATGATGATCTGTCCAGGGCTTAAACCGGGTACCCAATCCTGCTGCAAAAATCATGGCTTTCATACGTGATAATTAATTAAAGATTTCTATTGCAGAGTAAACTCAAAGGTCAAAAGTCAAAACCCAAAAGCTAACAACGACAACCCGACAACAGTCCGCCCTGCATTAAAGGGAGTAACGGGCGGACAGACAACCTGACAACAGTATTTTTAATTCACCCAGTTCTTTGCATCCTGAACCAAATGCTGCAATTCAATTTTTACTCCGTATTTATTTTTAAGATGCCGAGCCAATGCATCCGCAGCATATACACTTCTATGCTGGCCGCCGGTACAACCAAAACTCACCTGTAGCCTTTCAAATTTTCTTTGCATATAATCTTCAACGGCAATATCAACAATACTGAAAACACTGTTCAGAAATTGCGGCATTTTACTTTTTTGTTCCAGGAAATCCTTTACTTCTTTATCTCTTCCAGTTAAGGTTTTATAGGCTTCAAATCTGCCGGGATTAAAAATACTTCTGCAGTCAAACACAAATCCCCCTCCGTGTTCTGATTCATCTTTGGGTATGCCGTTAGTTTTGTACGAAAAACTATTGATCTCAACGATCAGAGGAGTCTCCGGTGTTGCGCGATCGGGATCAAATCGACCGACGATTTCTTCTGCAACAACAATATTCAACAATCTTTCAAACTCGGGTACGCTGATGCCTACATGATGTTGTTGTAAAAAAGATCGCACATTGCGTAAAGCCAGTGGAATGCTGGTCAAAAAATGTGCCTTACGCTCAAACAAACCCCTGAATCCATAGGCTCCCAAAACCTGCAATAAACGCAATAAAACATAACCATAATACTGCCCAATAAAACGAGTGCGATCTACATTTTCTTCCAGCTGCTTTTCCAGTTCTTCCACATAATAATCCAACAAGTGCTGCTTCCACTCGGCCGGAAGATTCGCCTTCGCCTGCCACAATAAGGAAGCCACATCATACTGTACCGCACCCTTCATACCTCCCTGAAAATCGATAAACCTTACTTCTTCATCCTGTATCAAAATATTTCTACTTTGAAAATCCCGATACATAAAATAACGATGATCTGCACGGGCGAGATAAATGCTTAATACTTCAAAATCATCAATCAACTTCTCTTTATCGTAAGGGATCTGCAATGTATCCAGAAAATAGTATTTGAAATAAAGCAAATCAGCCATAATTGCCTGCTTGCCGAATTCCTTGGAGGTGATGCACCACTCGTAATTCAACTGCTTATGTCCTTGCACCTGTAAATGCGCCAATGCCTGTAAAGATCTTTTAAAAAGCATGTACACATGATCAGTATATCCTTCCGATTCCAATACCTGCAACAAAGAAATATCACCAAAATCTTGTTGCAAATAGACAGAACAATCTTCAGATACAGCCAGTACCTTTGGCACAGGAGCACCGGCATTTATAAAATGCCGTGCAAAATGAATAAAAGCCTGGTTCTCCTTAATATTATTACCTACCGTTGCCACGCAATTCTCGCCATCTCCTTTGACTTTAAAATAAGATCTGTCGCTTCCGCTTTGTGGAATTTTTTCAATACTGACAGAAGACTTGCCAAAAACCTCTGTGTATAAATCTGTAATTATTTGATTGGAAGATGTACTCATGAATGATACAAAATTACACAATCCCTTACGCTTTTATCATTTGCGCCATTGATTATTTCCGCGACTGATATCAGGCAACACCTCATCCGGATCCACCACAATGGTTTTGGGCTCTGATTGCAAAGTAACCGGAAAAGTCCAGGTATCTCCTCTTTGCCATATTTCCACTGGCAATGACACCTCTATTGTGTTATTCTCATAATCGATAATTCTTACTTTCACAGGAAGGGGCATTTTTTCCTGAAGCTGCAGCGCAATGTGAGCTATGACTCCTTTTTTATCACGATCAATATTTACTTCTTTAACACGCACATCAAATTTCCAACTATTCAATACCCAACTCCGCCAAAACCATCCCAGATCTTCACCTGCTGCATTCTCAATCGTATGGAAAAAATCCCAGGGAGCGGGGTGCTTAAATGCCCATCTGCGCACATATTCTTTCAATGCCATGTCAAACCTTTTCTTACCCAACACTTCCTCTCGCAATACTTTTAGCATCATACCCGGTTTATAATAGGCAGCCACTCCCAAATTAGATTGCTGTATAATGTCGGGAGTATTCAGCAGACCGTCCATTTTATCACTGAATATCCATCCACTCATACCCGACATAGATTGCGACTCATTATATTCTCCCTTATTAAAATTTTCAGAAGATAGGCTATTGATAAAAGTATTAAACCCTTCATCCATCCATGCAAATTTTCGCTCATTATTACCAACGATCATAGGAAACCAGGTATGTCCAAATTCATGATCTGTCACTCCCCACAAACCGGCTCCGGAAGCCTGCGCACTGCAAAAAACGATACCCGGATATTCCATACCCCCTACCACACCCGCCACATTTGTAGCAACCGGATAAGGATATTCAAAAAGATACTGGCTGTAAAACTCGATTGACGCCTTTGTGTATTCAGTTGATCTTCTCCAATCATTACCCGATTTATTTTCTGCCGATTCTTTAGGGTATACACTCACTGCCATAGCCTTTTTACCACTTGGCAATTTTATCCTGGCAGCATCCATAATAAACGCCTCACTTGCCGCCCATGCAACATCCCTTGTATTTTCACATTTAAATTTCCAGGTAATCATTTTAGTTGATTGCCGAGAATTGATTTTGCCGATTTCATCAGCCTCTTTGATAAAAACAGGCTTGTCGGACTCTTCAGCTAGTTTCCATCTATTAAATTGATCCTTTGTGTAACATTCAGAAGGATTTTGTAAAGAACCACTACCTACAACCATCACACCAAAAGGAGCATTAATATTGAATTCAACATTTCCATACTCCAGATAAAATTCACCAGCACCCAAATAAGGATTGGTGTTCCAGCCCGAAATATCATCATACACACATACACGCGGATACCATTGAGCGATCTCATATGCCCAACCCTCTTCAAATTTTATTCTACCCATACGATCAGTACCATATTCAGGAATTGAAAAACGATACTTTATATTAAGTGTAAGATTAGACCCTGAACGCAAGGGTTCAGGTAGGATTATTTGCATACGCGTATCCGAAATCAAAGTATCAGCAACAGGCACTTGAATGCCATTTTTTTCAATGGATAAACCCAGTAATTCGTACCCGTCGGTAAATTGAGTATTCGCCCATCTGCCTCCCAGATTAGTGGTCGTTGCCGTGGCCCGGGAATCCTTACGGTAAATATGCTGATCCATTTGCAACCAGATAAACCTGAGATCATCCGGACTATTATTGGTATATATCATTTTCACAGAACCCGACACCACATGTTTTTGAATATCCAGACTTGCATCAATGAAATAATCTGCCCGGTTCTGCCAGTATTTCAGGCCCGGCTCACCGCTGGCGCTTCTATATTCATTCCCGGGATAAGGATAGAATAAAGGATGAAAGGCTTCGCGATGATTATAGGCCGATTGGGCGTTTAATACTTGAATCAGCAACATAAAAAATGCTGATAAAAAAAGTTTACGAGTCATGGTTATATAAATATTATTAATGTTAAAGTAACGAAGGATTTAGGATATAAATATTTTTTTGATTTTTCTATTTATAGATAGAGGTTAAACCCCTGGCTATGAAGAAAAATTTTACCTTTATACATCAATAAAGACAATCATTGACAAAAAGTTCATCTAATAAATTCACACTCGGAACAAGAGAACGACTGAAATCAAGAAAAAAGATTCAGTCGCTTTTTTCTAAAGGAAAATCATTAGCCTTTTCACCGTTTCGTATAATCTATCAGCTTCAGGATGACGTTTCATTACAGCTAGGCGTAGCCGTTAGTTCAAGGCAGTTTAAAAAAGCAGTCGACCGAAACCGAATCAAGCGACTCATACGAGAGGCTTATCGTCTGCAAAAAAACGAACTAAAAAACTTACTGATACGCCGAGATAAAGGATTGGATCTTTTTATTATCTATAATGGAAAGACATTGCCGGAATATGCATTTGTGTTTCAAAAAACAGGAGAGATTATTCAAAAGATAATAAAAGAAATACATGGGCTGGATTAATCGCATTCTGACCTTGCCTTTCATTTGGCTGATCAAATTATATCAGTATGGCATTAGCCCGCTTATCGGACCCAAATGTCGTTTCACTCCTACCTGCAGCCATTATGGACTAGAAGCATTTAAAAAATACGGGGTGATAAAAGGATGTATACTTACGCTTAAGAGAATCAGCAAATGTCACCCATGGGGTGGCAGCGGATATAATCCGCTGCCTTAATAAGATCCTTTATTTTGCAGCTTCATAACGGGCTTCAACAACCGACCAGTTTACCACATTCCAGAAAGCTCCGAGATAATCAGCTCTTTTATTTTGGTATTTCAGATAATAAGCGTGTTCCCAAACATCAACTCCTAACAATGGCGTACCTTTTACTTCTGCTACATCCATTAAAGGATTGTCTTGATTGGGAGTAGATGAGATAAATAATTCTTTTTTATCATTGATACATAACCAGGCCCAACCACTACCAAAACGAGTCATACCTGCATTGGCAAATTTTTCCTTAAATGCATCAAAAGATCCAAATGCAGTATCAATAGCAGCCGCCAGAGACCCTTTAGGACTTCCACCTGTACCAGGCGCCAAAGATTCCCAGAAAAAATGATGATTCCAGTGGCCACCACCATTATTACGAACCGCAACAGAGATTTTTCCGGCATCCGCTACCAGTGCTTCCAGCGTTTTCCCTTCATGTTCAGTCCCGGCTATAGCTTTATTTAAGTTGTCAACATAAGCCTGATGATGCTTACCATGGTGAATCTGCATGGTTTGTGTATCAATATGGGGTTCTAATGCATCGTGTGCATAAGGAAGAGGAGTTAGTGTGAAAGGCATAAAAAATTTTGAATGATGAGTGATGAGTTTTCTGTTGGCAGTTATCGGTTGTCGGTTAGAAGTATATTCAACTTTTTACTTTCAACTTATAACTAGACTGCAAATTTAGGCAGTGAATCCTATATGCTCAAAAGGATTTTATGTAGTAAATACGCAATGGCTATGGGTGAAAACCCTTATTCTACCGGATTACGCTAATTATTGCTTGCAAACATAATTTTGGGAGTATACTTTTACATCATGTTACTGAAACAGGTAACAAAATCCAATACCCTAAGAACAAAACTGAGCCCGTTTTTGAATCCATCCTTATGAAAACTATGGCTTCCTTACCCGAAGAAAACGTAAGAAAGTAAAAAAATTGAAGCCAAATAAAAGCCTCCGAAAAATCGGGGGCTTTTTTATTTTGTTAGGCTACGAAACACCTCTTCCAAACTTGTATTTCCTGTATGAGTTGTTAACTCAGCAAGTGTACTGTCCGCCACAATCATACCCTTATGAATAATGATCATGCGATCACATATCGCTTCCACTTCCTGTAAAATATGCGAAGAAAAAAGAATGGTTTTATCTTTCCCTAAAGTTTGAATCAGATTTCTGATCTCTATGATCTGATTGGGATCTAAACCGGAAGTGGGCTCATCTAAAATCAATACATCTGGATTGTGTATGATGGCTGCGGCAAGTCCCACTCTTTGTTTATATCCTTTCGACAACTGATGTATCTGCTTATGGGCTTCCCGTTGTAAACCTGTCAATTCGATTGATTCCTCAATTCTTTCTTTTTTATCAGATACCTTATGCAAGCCAGCAATAAATCCCAAATACTCTCTCACATACATATCGGGGTACAAAGGATTTAACTCAGGCAGGTATCCTATTCTCTTTTGCGTAAGTAAGTCGCCCGGCTTTACCTTTAATCCACAAACCATAATTTCTCCGCCATCAGGCTCCAGATATCCCGTAATCATTTTCATCGTAGTAGATTTTCCTGCCCCATTAGGCCCCAAAAAACCAACAATCTCTCCGGGCTTTGCCTGGAAACTGATCTGATCTACGGCTTTCTGATTGCCGTATGTTTTGCTGATTTGATGAACTTCTATGGACATGAAAATGATTTTGGAAAAAGTAGAAAGGCAAAAATAAAGGGAAACCGCCAACCCACAACAGGCTACCAACAACAGTATTTAAACTTTTTATTTACCTTCCTTCCTCAATCATTTGCCGTATGCATTATCCTTATCAGATCAAATCCTATCAAC
>JBKCGY010000053.1:0-4600 GCA_046303015.1 Bacteroidota bacterium
TCAACAATAAATTCAAGTTGTAAAGCAAGAGATACTTCGGGTGGAAGCTTAGCGGCATACTCTTTACTCAAATTATATAACCATCGCTGATAAGCTGAAGTACCTTGTAAAAATACCGGCACTTTATCAACATTCACTTCATAAGGTATGGTCTGGACAGAAAGGACTGCCGGTTCTTCTTTTTCAATAATCCTATCTACCAAGGGAGCATAGGGATTACCGGCAATTTGATAATTCCCTTTCACATCAATCAATATCCCAGGAACCTGATGCGTATTTTCAAAATACTCATAAGCATCATTCAAAGGTTTATAAAAAGAAGTCCAAACAGGCTTATTATTGACTTTTGATAAATATTGTTTCTGAGATTTGTCTTTATCAAAACGATACGGAAAGATATGTACGGGAATAAAATCCTGTCCTTGCTCCTTTACAGATGCAGTAAGAAAATATAAATGCTCAATTAAGGAATCTGTTATTGGTAAACAACCGATGGTTACGCAGTTGCCATGAATATAAATATCTCCACCCGGCTTTACCGGATCACTTAATAACTGATCGGAGGCATTGGGATAATTCAAACCAAGTGCCATATGATAATTACTATTGGGTTTCCATTCGTTAATATAATAAAAGCCTTCAGGGATCTGCTTATCACCCTCCTTTCTTTTAGGTCCAAAAGTTCCAGAACCAGCACAAATATTATAGATTTTATACAATTTAAATGGCTCAGCTTCATCATTTTTAACCCAAACCTCCAACTCCTTTTCCAGCTTAAAGGATCGCAAATACACGTACTGTACAGGCCATTCAAATCCTTTAGACTTGATATCAATTATAATTGAATCCTTAATGTTTCTGATAACCCGATTTTCTTTAGGAAGAAGATTTAGTTCGGGAGCAGCAGTCATCTGTGCATACATTGACGATCGGACGAGACAAAGAAAAAATAAAATTGCAATCCTTCCTGGGCGCATCATATTTATTTGCAGATAATATGCAAAATTATTAAGTCAAAATGCAAAAGCCAAAAGTTATATGTAATTGGTTTTTATCTTTGACTTTTGAGTTTTTTACAGATTACCTCTGGACTCCTGCTCTCTTTCTATCGCTTCAAACAATGCTTTGAAGTTTCCTTTTCCGAAACTCTTCGCTCCTTTTCGCTGAATGATCTCAAAGAATAAGGTCGGCCTATCCTGTACGGGCTTGGTAAATAATTGAAGCAGGTATCCTTCGTCATCCCGGTCAACCAGAATGCCTAACTCCCGCAAAGGTCCAAGATCTTCATCAATCGTCCCAACCCTTTCAAGTAAATCGTCATAATAAGTAGTAGGCACCTGCAAAAACTCTACCCCTCTGCTACGTAACTGCGTAATTGTCTTTACAATGTCTTTAGTTGCCAAAGCCACATGCTGGACCCCTTCCCCATT
This sequence comes from Bacteroidota bacterium, assembly GCA_046303015.1. GTDB lineage: Bacteria > Bacteroidota > Bacteroidia > Chitinophagales > Chitinophagaceae > Lacibacter. The sequence continues at coordinate 1,431 of JBKCGY010000053.1, forward strand.
ATAAAATTCAAGGTATTCTTCCACCTGACTTTTCTTTTTCCCCTCTGCCGGTTCATTGATAGGAAACTTAACGTAACCGTTACCGTTACTCATCACCTTACTCATCAATGCAGAATATTCTGTTGAAATATCTTTATCATCGAAAGAAAGAATATTTCTGAATCCCATCACCTCTTCATAAAAAGTTACCCAAGAATTCATTTGATTCCAACCTACATTTCCTACACAATGATCCACATATTCCAGGCCGGTATCCACGGGTGCAAAAAAAGGATTCTGCCATTTACGGAAACCCGGAAGAAAAGCGCCCTGATAATTTTTTCTTTCTATAAATAAATGTACGGTGTCACCATAGGTATGAATCCCGCTCATAACAGCTTCACCATCTTTATCTTTCAATATATGTGGTTCCATATAGGACCTTGCTCCGCGAGAGGTAGTTTGCTCCCATGCATCTTTGGCATCATCTACCTTTAAAGCAAGGAATTTGACACCATCGCCATGTTTATATACATGATCTGCAATCTCATTACCACTTCGAATGGGAGTGGTTAAAACAAAAGTGAGTTTATGCTGACGCACAACATAACTTGCCCGGTCTTTGATTCCTGTCTCCGGCCCGGCATAGGCCAAGGCCTGAAAACCAAAAGCGGTCATGTAATAATGAGCCGCCTGCTTGGCATTACCCACATAAAATTCTACGTAATCGGTTCCCTGTAAAGGAAGAAAATCAGTTTGAACCTCAGTAGAGGATTTTGGGGCAGAGGCAATTGACATAACAATCGTTTAGAGCGTAAAGTTAAAAAGGATTTATGGGATATTTGGATGCATGATTAAAAAAGAATTTATCTTGCTGATGAAAAGTAATTTTTAATTAGCAATTACTAATTAAAAATAGAGATTAAGAATATTTTATTCAATTTATTAAAATTTATTTGTCCCTCTTTGGAGGGGGATTCAGGGGGAGGATTTATAATGAAAAAAGTGGGCATACTCGGGGGCGGTCAATTAGGCAGGATGTTGCTGCAATCAGCAGCGAATTATCCAGTAGAAACTTACGTACTTGAAAATGATGCCCATTGCCCCTCTGCGCATCTTTGTCATCATTTTACAAAAGGAAACATCCAAGATTTTGATACCGTTTATGCATTTGGAAAAGATCTGGATGTGGTTACTATCGAAATTGAAGCCGTCAATGTGGAGGCATTGGAAAAACTGGAAGCAGAGGGAGTACAGATAATCCCTTCTCCATCAGCCTTACGAATCATAAAAAATAAGATAACCCAAAAACAGTTTTATCTCAATCATCAGATCCCCACTTCTGAATTTCTGATCACCCAAAACAAACAGGAACTCAGTACACTCACAAATTTCTTACCTGCCGTACATAAATTGTCGCAGGGCGGTTATGATGGTAAAGGCGTAGAGGTTTTAAAAGAAGCAAAAGATATACATAAAGGTTTTGACGCGCCGGCAGTACTTGAAAAAATGATTGATATTTCAAAGGAAATTTCAATGCTCGTAGCCGTTGCTCAAAATGGCGAGATCACCATTTACCCTCCGGCCGAAATGGTTTTTGACCCTCTCCTCAATCTGCTCGACTATCAGATATCTCCTGCAAAATTAGAAGAGTCCATTTTTTTCAAAGCCGAAGCGATCGCTATAAGTGTAGTTAAAAAATTTTCCTCCCCAGGCTTATTTGCAGTAGAATTACTGGTAGATAAACAAGGTGAGGTTTTTGTAAACGAAACGGCACCCAGAGTTCACAATAGCGGCCATCATAGCATAGAAGGTAATTACAGCTCACAGTTTGATATGCTTTGGAGAATCTTACTGAACTACCCTTTAGGGTCAACCCAACCTATTCATACCACAGTTTTATTGAATATTCTGGGGGCTGAAGGCAGTCATGGAGAAGCCGTGTATCTGGGACTTGAACAAGTACTCAAAACTGAAAACGCTTTTGTTCATTTATATGGCAAACATCAAACGAAACCCGGCAGAAAAATGGGGCATATTACCCTCTGTGGCCACGATCCTGAAGAACTTGTTTTTAAAGCCCATCGTATAAGATCTATGTTGAAAGTAATTGGATGTTAAGAGTTGGGGGGTATCCGTTTTACAATTAACTTTATTCTATGTCATTTGCTCATCTAAAAAATATCGCTACCATATACCTGACGGTTTTTAATCTTTTCTTTTTTTCATTGCAAGGATTAACACAATGTTCTGAATTTATCATAAGTTCAAATGGTGATACACTCAATTGTAAAGACAAAAAGGGACTCAAGCAAGGTAAATGGGTAAATCGTATAGAAGAATTAAGAGGTGAACCAGGTTATGAAGAAGAAGGCGCTTATCAAAATAATGACAAAACCGGTTATTGGCGAATTTTTACCCTGCAAGGCGATTTAATCGGAATTGAAAATTATCGCTTCGGTCAAAAAAATGGACTACAACAATATTATAATACAGTCGGCAGTCTGGTAAAAGAAGAAAGTTGGCTGGCACATAATCCTGAAAATCCAACAGAAATTGTAGAGGTTTACGATATAAAAGATCCGAATAAAATCTATCAGGTAGAGGTCAAACTGGATGCCTCATCCGTACCACATGGCCTCTGGAAAATCTATGACCCCGAGACCGGAAAAGTCATTCGAAAAGACAACTATATATTGGGCAAATTAGATGACGGATCTGGCACCGCCAACGGTATGATCAAAAAAGACAAAAACGACACAGAAGAAAAAGATCCGGAAAATAAATCCGAAACAAAAGAAAAGCCAAAAGAAAAACCCAAGCCCAAAGAAGTGCAAGATTTTGAAAAGAAAAATGACGGGAAGAAAAAATATAAAGTAAGAACCGGGGCGACAGGTTGAGATTAAATATTAATTATTAATAATTAATATTTACTATAAGTTATCTTTGCGCCGAAATGCGTTCTAGAAATCTGCTTCTAAATTTTTATACACTGATTGTGCTACTGGTATTAATTGCACAAACTTTCAAATTCAATTTTGTAGTGGCTGACTACTATGTAAATACGGCGAACTATATTAAAAATTGTATCAACAAGACGAAGCCCCAATCCACCTGTCAGGGTAAATGTCAGATGATGAAAAAAATGCGGGAAGATCAGCAGAAAGAAGAGCAGTCATCCGGCAGCCGCT
>JBKCGY010000054.1:0-2605 GCA_046303015.1 Bacteroidota bacterium
CATTACAACTGAGGCGTAATTTAGCCTTCAGCGGAACCGCATAGGTAAGACCGCGCTCCATACACTCATCGATAGTATAGCGAGGCGGGTCGATAAAATAATCTAAAAATTCAAGAACGAAAATGTTTCTTGTGTCTGTAATCGGAAAATTCTCCTTAAACACCTTAAACAAACCTTCATTATTACGCTTATCAGGCGTGGTTTCTAATTGAAAGAAATCCTTGAAGGATTGAATCTGAATGCCTAACAGATCGGGCATTTCTGCGAGATGCTTAACTTTTCCGAAGTTGATTCTTTTTTTTGTAGCAGCTTGAGATGACGACATACAATTACAACCGGTTTTTTAAGTTTGTGCACAAGAATAGCGGCTTACTTTTAAATAAAAGCAAGTTATTGATTTTCAGTTAAATATGACTGATTTTGGGCGCCAATTGCTATTCAGCCTAAATTTAGGGAGGGCAAAGGTAAGCAAAATGGAGATTGGAACAAAATTTGATAGGTAGAATTTTTGCTGAGCCAAAGTTTAACAATTTTGAAAGCTAATCACTCAAAATCGCCAAACGATCCTCAATCATTAATTCTTAATGCTCTCACTCTTCTCCCTGCGCAAAATATTTATGAAACAACGGAATGGTATCAATTCCCTTGTAATAGTTAAAGAGGTCATATTTTTCATTCGGGCTGTGCAGATTATCGTTATCCAGACCAAACCCTAAAAACACGATTTTAACCCCCAGTTCTTTTTCAAAAAGTGCGCAAATCGGAATGCTTCCGCCCCCCCTGACCGGAATCGGATCTTTCCCAAAGCTTTCCCGAATTGCCGCCGCAGCAGCCCGATAGGCTTTACTGTCGATAGGTGTCATGTAGGGTTCACCTCCATGATGCTCGGTCGCTTTTACTATTACCCCGGCTGGCGCAATGGATGAAAAATAAGCCAATAATTTTTCTGTGATTTTTTGAGCGGATTGATTGGGTACCAGTCTGGCAGATATCTTGGCATATGCTTTAGAGGGTAAAACCGTTTTCGCTCCCTCACCGGTATAACCACCCCAAATCCCATTTAATTCCAGTGTAGGCCTGATGCCCGTCCTTTCATTTGTGGTAAATCCTTTCTCTCCCCAAACCTCTCCTATACCCAATTCTTTTTTAAACTCTTCTTCACTGAAGGGAGCTGCCGCCATCAATGTTCGCTCTTCTGGTGTAGCCTCCACCACCTCATCATAAAATCCTGGAATGGTAATATGATTATTTTCATCATGACAACTTGCAATCATCTTAGCCAGAATGGTGATCGGGTTGGCAACCGCACCGCCATATACTCCACTATGTAAATCCCGGTTAGGCCCAGTCACCTCCACCTCAATATAACTGAGTCCACGTACCCCAATATCAATTGAGGGATGATCCATGCTGATCATGGCGGTATCACTTATTAAGATCACATCTGATTTTAGTAAATCCTTCTTTTCTTTCACAAATCCAGCCAGATTTGGACTGCCAATTTCTTCCTCTCCTTCAATAATAAACTTCACGTTGGTGTAAAGGGCATTATTTTTTACCATCGCCTCGAACGCTTTCACATGCATATAAAACTGACCCTTATCATCGCAGGCACCACGTGCATAGATTCTTCCGTTTTTGATAACAGGCTCGAATGGCGGACTATCCCATAAGTTTAATGGATCTGCCGGCTGAACATCATAATGACCATATACCAAAACAGTAGGCAGGGAAGGATCTAATATTTTTTCTGCATATACTATAGGGTGGCCCGGTGTTGGAAAAATCTCAGCTTTATCTACACCCGCCTCTAACAATCTTTTCTTTATGAGTTCGGCGCATTGAATCAAATCATCTTTATGCCTGGAATCGGCACTAACGGAAGGAATCCTTAAGAGTTCAAGTAATTCATTGAGATATCTCTCTTTATGAGCAGCGTTGTAAGAAGAAATTTGTTGCATATATAACCCAGTATTGATTAAAGCGAAAGTAGGATTTTATGATTATTTCATCAGCAGGTTACTGTGGTAAATTATAGAAGAATCGGGAACGATTGATTCTCAGATCTCTCAATACCGATGATTTCGGACTGATAGAGATATTAAACGAACGGAAAATACCCACCGGGGTAACATTGATTGACATTTGCCAGCAGTGAAGATCCCTCGAAACAGAAGCTGTGAAATACTGAATTTTCTTAGTCACAAAATCAAAATTTCCCTGCCCCTGAATTTTCCATTTTTCTGTCAGATTAAAATCGCCATTGAAATTCAAAGACTGGGTTACCAGGGTTGTAAATCCGCTGTAATCCTGCTTTATCTGTCTCGCTAAATTTAAGGCATAAGAAAAATTAAGACTCCATGGAATATTAAAGTCTGCATATTCAGAAGGGTTTTGTCGGACCATATCTACCTGACGATTGAATTCATCAAAACTCTGACTTCTTTCCCTCACAAAATCCTGCCTTTCTTTTTCTTTTTGCTCATCTTTCGGCTTACTTCGGAACGTAGCATTCAATGCAATAAAGCCATTTACAAATCTCCCCGGAGAGAAGGCTCCTCCTTCCCAAGCATACTGCTTTAACCTCCTGCCAAATGCGTCCTGC
>JBKCGY010000055.1:0-3214 GCA_046303015.1 Bacteroidota bacterium
TGCCTGCACTACATATTTTGTTTTTAAATCGAATACTCAGTGTCTCTGCGACTCTGGGCCTCCGTGTTTAATAATTGGCTCAATAAGTGATTATTTTTCATATTTCAGCCCTTTTTTAGGGAAAATTATCCGGACAGCCGCCTTATATTTTTTCAAAAGGGGGCTTGTAGAAATAAAAATCGCTCAATTTCAACATCGCTTACAGGGATGAACAGATTAAAAACATAATATTCAAATTTTCCCCGGACAGCAATAGGTCAAAACCAAGAAAGTTGACAGTTATCTATTTTCAGTTATCAGTTAATTGACACCCAAAACCTACAACCAATAACACATAACTATCAAACAACTTTTGGGTTTTGCCTTTTGAATTTTGACTTTACAACTAACAACCTCCAACACCCATCAACTTCATCACCCCTCCCCACTTACCTTACGATACGCCTTAATGAATAAAGCCCCTAAATTTTTATGCGGCGGCACATAATCTTTAATCAATGTAGATGCTTTTGGATCATTTTTAACAGCAAGATTGACCTGATCCCATAATGGTATCCATTCAATATGCTTCCCGTTTCTTACGTTTTCATTCAGCTGTCGTAAAATGGGCTCATTCACAGAATAACTGCCCACTTGTTTAGTAGATATAATATGCGCATCTTCATTTACATTGAGGATTTTCGCAAGATTCTGATATCCGCCACAGGAACCTAACATCACAATGCGAGACGACGACATCATTTGGCGAATCGTATATTTCAAATGATAACTATGTCCCCGATGCACTACAATCGATGGCATGATATGGTTATTCGATAAATAATTGAGCAGATTTTCCTGAGCCTTCTGATCCAGATCCTGCTCATGATCTAGCGGCAGATTCGCATAAATAGTATAAGGTTTCCCTTTCAATGAATGAATCGTAACCCAGTCTGTACCTTTTACTACATCCCAATCCGTCTTCGACTGAAACATTCCCATAAAGTTTTTATAGGATGTCATCCCATCTTCATCTCCGTAAAAAAATACCTGCTGCACTACCCTGCCACTATCATCTGCCAGCGATTCATAGTCTACTCTGTATACCGAAGGAATCCCCAGCTCTGCGGAAAGATTAATGGTAGAGTCTTCAGATGACTGAAACAAAGTATGTAATATCCGATAAATGATGGTACCCCTTTTATCACCTGCCTGCATACTCTTCTCATAGTTTACCTGAATTTGTGTCTTGAGAAAATCTTTTAATTCAACATTTACGATACTGCCATAGCTATCCGCCACATCTACAGCATCTTCCAATGAATTGGTCTTCTGTAATCCATTCGCAAAAGCATACATCAATTGACGACTCCTCAACTCCGGCATTGCCTTTAAAAATTCATCCAAGCGATTATAATTTGCCGCCATCTTGATGAATTTCTTAAACCGATCCATATTCACCGACATCAACAATGAATCAGCTCTTTTACCGGGAGATCGATCCATCATTCGCTTAAATAAATTCGTATACGTACTCGTATAGATCACTTCTTCTGTAGACACCAGAAGATAGTAGATTTCCTGCGCGGTTAATCCTTCTGCTACTCTAAACCGAACCGTCTCCGTAGCATCATGCAATTCATTCATCACATTTACAAATGCATCCGTCGCCTGTCGTTTCAGCATATCTAACAGTGCAGAAGCCATCAAAATAGTATCTCCTGCTGTCAATCGCTGCTGATATCGTATCTGTGTTTGTACAAGTAAACGGTAGTACGTGGCCGGACTAGTCGTAACCGCACTCACCGAATCGAGTGAGATGTTGCCACTGATAAACTCATCAAGAAATGGCAAAAACAAAGTGCCGTTCAGCTTTTCACTTAATTTGGCAATCGTCAGCACCCTAGGGTCCTGAGAACGACGGATCATTCTCGCCTGTGCCGACTTAGAGGCCTGTGCATAGGTATAAATATCCATTGGATTGTTCAGTGCCGCTTCAATGATTAAGCTATCCGCAAAAGATTCGTTTTCATAGGGAGCAATCTCAAGCAGAATATTTTTGGGGTTATCTTTTGCTTTTTTCAGGAAGATCACTTTTTTAATCTCGGCGAGATCCTTCTCTGCATAAAACAAAGGGAGTAATGGCTCAGCGGCCTGATATGGGATGGATTGAATAACGGGAACGACAGACTCTTGGCGACTCATTAACTGCATACAACTGTCAAAACTCTCTATCAATACAGGTGCATATACAGCCATCGACCGCTTCATCTTCACTTGCTTCTGATATTCCAACAGCAATTCTTTAAGTCCTCTCAAATAACCAATCTTGGAATTATGATCGGTTTTTCTTCTCTCCACTTCCAGTTGCAACTCATCCACTCTGCGAAATATAGCATCTTCGATTTGAACATTGATATCCTCATTTTGCAACAGTTTGATGACGCCGTCTGACTTTCCATCGATCTTGTCAATTCTTTTTTGCTCTTTATCAAGTTGCTCATGCCATAACATACGGTTCATGGGAATAACCGGTCGTACTGTATCAGCTGTCATTCGATTTTGAGCCAGCATATCCTGTGGCATAACCATTGCTGCTATAGTAAATATAGCTGCCCATACACAAAAGTGGGAACCCCTCATATGCAAAATGTTACCGCGCATTTCACAAAATTACGCCGTAATGAAAGATCAACTAAATTACGGGTTAACAATTAAATAATATGCAAGGATAAGGCATAATGTGATCAGGCAACTAACTTTGCCATAACATTAACACATGGATTCCGGAAAGAAAAAAATTCTCATTGCCGACGACGAACCGGATATTCTCGAAATCGTTGGTTATAACCTGCAAACAGAAGGATATACCGTCATTAAAGCAAAAGACGGACTGGAAGCCATTGAACTGGCCTTGAAACATCAGCCCGATCTGATCATTCTGGATGTGATGATGCCGCACAAAACCGGAATGGAGGTTTGTCAGTTGTTGCGCAGCAAACCCGAATTCGCCCATATACTCATCATCATGCTCACTGCAGTAAGTGATGAATCCAGTCATGTAAAAGGTCTTGAATACGGAGCCGATGACTATATCAATAAACCCATCAGCCCCAAAGTACTGATCAGCCGCATCAATGCTCTTTTCCGCAGAACAGCACGTAACGAGGAGCCTATCATTAAAGTGGGTAATATCACTATAGACAAAGAGCAATTCATTGTAAGGCTCGATAAG
>JBKCGY010000056.1:0-7527 GCA_046303015.1 Bacteroidota bacterium
GTAGTAGACGCTGCCTGGAATAGCGTGAATAAAGACATGGAATACCAAGGTATTTTTTATAAGACGGGAAAAAGAATTTTTCATAATGGTCCAATGCCGAATGGCACGAATAATATCGGAGAGTTTTTGGCAATTGTACATGCATTGGGATATTGCCAAAAACATGAGCTAATAGAGATGCCAATTTATAGTGACAGCAGAAATGCCATTACATGGGTGAAAGCAAAACAATGTAAAACGAATCTGGAAGAAAGCACAAAAACTGCTCACATATTCGATCTGATCAAAAGAGCGGAATACTGGCTTAAATCAAACACCTATGAAAATAAAATCTTGAAGTGGGAAAAAAAAATTTGGGGTGAGAATCCGGCAGATTTTGGAAGGAAATAGAAAAGAAAAAGGCGCGATTAAATCGCGCCTTTTTTATAAACTATGCATTGACTTTCCCTTTTACCTTTGCTATCACTTCTTCAGCGATATTGTTAGGTGCAGGAGAATAATGACTGAATTCCATGGTGGATGTAGCGCGGCCCGAAGAAAGTGAGCGCAACTGCGTTACATAACCAAACATTTCACTTAGCGGAACTTTCGCACGAATAACTTGGGCGTTCCCTTTTGTATCCATGCCTTCCAGCATACCACGACGACGGTTTAAGTCGCCCGTAACATCTCCCATGTACTGGTCTGGTGTAACCACCTCAACTTTCATGATAGGCTCGAGTAATGTGGGTTTCGCTTTGCGGCCCGCTTCACGGAAACCGCTTTTAGCACAAAGTTCAAAAGACATTGCATCGGAGTCAACATCATGATATGAACCATCAAACACACGGATCTTCATATCAACCATTGGATAATTAGCCAACACTCCGTTGGTCATAGAATTTTCAAATCCTTTAGTAATGGCAGGGATAAATTCTTTAGGAATAGAACCTCCGAAAATATCATTCACAAACTGGAAAGACTTACCAGGATTTTCTTTCAGCCACTCTTCATCTGCAGGCCCGATTTCAAACACAATATCAGCGAATTTACCACGACCACCTGATTGTTTTTTCAATACTTCACGGTGCTCTATTTTAGCTTTAAAAGCTTCTTTATAAGCCACCATCGGAGCACCCTGATTTACCTCTACTTTAAACTCACGACGCATACGATCCACAATAATCTCAAGGTGAAGCTCTCCCATTCCGCTTAATACGGTTTGTCCGGTTTCCTCATCTGTTTTTACGCGAAGCGTAGGATCTTCTTCCACTAATTTAGAAATAGCCAATCCCATTTTATCTACATCAGCTTGCGCTTTCGGTTCTACAGCCAGAGAGATTACCGGTTCGGGAATAAACATATTCTCTAAAGTGATAGGGTGATTTTCATCACAAAGGGTATCCCCTGTTTTAATCTCTTTAAAACCGACCGCTGCCCCAATATCTCCTGCTTCGATGAACTCAATTGGATTTTGCTTATTCGCAAACATTTTCATGATACGGCTGATTCTTTCTTTTTTACCACTGCGCACATTGAGGACATAAGAACCTGCATCTAAATGACCGCTATAACAACGGAAGAATGCCAGACGACCTACAAAAGGATCTGTCATGATCTTGAAAGCGAGTGCAGCAAAAGGTTCTTTGGCATCCGGCTTACGGCTGATCTCTTCTCCTGAATCTGGATGCGTACCTTTAATGGCTTCAATATCTAAAGGAGAAGGTAGGTAACGACAAACTGCGTCTAATGCCGTTTGAACCCCTTTGTTTTTGAAGGATGACCCACACATCATAGGAACGATGCTGAGATCAATGGTCGCCTTACGAATAGCTTCGTGGATTTCTGCTTCGGTAATACTATCGGGATTATCAAAGAATTTTTCCATCAGCGTATCATCATATTCAGCTACCGCTTCAACCAGTTGGGCTCTCCATTCTTTCGCTTCTTCCAGCATATCAGCAGGCACATCAATCTCATCGAAAGTCATTCCTTCCGTTTCCATATGCCAGATAATACCCTTCATTTTTACCAGATCCACCACTCCCTTAAAGTTATCTTCAGCACCAATCGGCAATTGTAAAGGAACAGCTTTAGAACCGAGCATTTCACGAACCTGCTTCACAACATTTAAGAAATCGGCACCGGCACGATCCATTTTATTTACAAATCCGATACGGGGTACATTATAACGATTAGCCTGACGCCATACGGTTTCAGACTGGGGCTCTACCCCATCCACCGCAGAAAACAAGGCAATCAATCCGTCCAATACACGCATACTACGCTCTACTTCTACCGTAAAGTCAACGTGACCTGGAGTATCAATAATATTGAATTGATATTTTTTAGTGTCGGGAGTAGCCTTACCTAAAACGGTAGGAAAATTCCACTGACAGCTAACGGCAGCGGAGGTAATTGTAATCCCTCTTTCTTTTTCCTGCTCCATCCAGTCGGTTGTTGCAGCACCTTCGTGTACCTCTCCGATACGGTGAATCATACCTGTATAGCGAAGAATACGCTCGGTGGTGGTTGTTTTACCGGCATCGATGTGTGCCGCAATACCAAAATTTCTCTGAAATTTTAAATCTGCCATTGTAATTGATTTGTGTATTTATCTATTCAAAAAGATTTCAAATAATCTGATCGTTTCGATTGAACTTTTAGCGGCGCAAAAGTAGGAATTAATTTCCGATTATTATTGAAAATAATAGACATAAAAAAACCCCTCTCGGGAGGGGTCTTACAGAGATCGAACACAAAAATTATCTGAAATGGGCGAAAGCTTTATTTGCTTCAGCCATTCTGTGTGTGTCTTCTTTTTTCTTAAAGGCCGCACCCTCACCTTTACTGGCTGCTACAATTTCATTAGCCAGTTTATCAGCCATACTTCTTCCGTTTCTCTCACGACTATATCTTACGAGCCATTTTATACTAAGTGAAATTTTACGATCCGGGCGAACCTCAGTTGGGATCTGGAAAGTAGCCCCACCAATTCTTCTACTTCTTACTTCTACGGAAGGGGTAACATTTGATAATGCCTTTCTCCAAACTTCATACCCGTTTTCACCGGTTTGTTTACTTACTTTTTCAACAGCATCATAGAAAATAGTGAATGCCGTACTTTTTTTCCCTTGCCACATCAGATTATTAACAAAACGGCTAACCAATACATCATTAAACTTGGGATCCGGTGCCAGGGCAATCTTTTTGGGTTTTGACTTCCTCATTTATTTTTTCTTTAAAACAGACTAATGAATAATTATTTTTTTGCTTTCTCTTTCTTGGTTCCATATTTAGAACGACTTTGCTTACGATCTTTCACGCCAGCCGTATCCAATGAACCGCGAACAATATGATAACGTACTCCAGGTAAATCTTTTACACGACCCCCACGTACCAAAACGATGGAGTGTTCCTGCAAATTGTGACCCTCACCGGGTATGTAAGCGATCACCTCTACTTTATTCGTTAATCTAACTTTAGCTACTTTACGAAGCGCAGAGTTAGGCTTTTTTGGAGTGGTTGTGTACACACGAGTACATACGCCTCTTCTAAAAGGACAGGCATCCAGGGCTCTGGATTTACTTTTAGCGCGTATAATTTCTCTTCCTTTTCTTACTAGTTGTTGAATAGTAGGCATTATTTACCTTTTAATTTTTAGGACCGCAAAGGTATGTCCTAATTAATAAATTAACAAAAAAGATTCATTGTTTTTTAGAGTCACCTTCAAACATTTAGACCTTAACAAGCCAATTTCTGGTATCTTCAGCCCTACCCTCTCTGATATTTGTCAATTTTTCCTTAATCTGAGGGGCTATTTTCCAGGTGTCGACATCAAATTGCATACGAACATCCTCATACCCTAATTCCTTGATGGGAGAAATGGTAGCTGCTGTTCCGGTACCAAATACCTCTTTAAGTGTGCCGGATTTATAAGAACTCATGATTTCATCGATACTTATGGAGCGCTCACTTACTTTGAGACCCAATTCTTTTAAGACTTCAATAACGGAATCACGAGTTACTCCAGCAAGAATGGTTCCTTCTGTCAAATCTGGTGTAACGGCTTCATTTTCAAAAATAAAAAAGACATTCATGGTTCCACACTCCTGCACATATTTGTGTTCTATAGCATCCATCCATAAAACCTGATCAAATCCTTTTTTCTTAGCTTCGGAAGTGGCAAACATGGCAGCTGCATAGTTTCCGGCTGCTTTTGCAAAACCAATACCACCGGGTACTGCTCTTACATAATGCTCCTCTACATAAATACGCATCGGTGCAGCATAATAGGGTCCGGTAGGACTCAGAATGATCATAAATGCATAGGTCTCACTTGGTTTCACCCCTATGGTTTCGTCCATCGCAAACATGAAGGGACGGACGTATAAAGAATGATCAGGAAAACCAGGCACCCAATTTCTGTCAATATCAATCAATTTTCTCATCCCCTCCATAAAAATGTCTTCCGGAACGGCTGGCATTTGTAATCTTTCAGCAGATTTATTGAAGCGCAGGTAATTGTCGTGAGGACGGAAAATATGACAACTCCCATCTGCATGTCGGTATGCTTTAATGCCTTCAAAAATGCTTTGGCCGTAATGAATGGCGGCATTGGATGGAGAAATCATCAATGGCTGAAAAGGTTTAATCTCAGGGTCTGACCAACAACCATTTGAATAGATAGAAATCAGCATATGGTCTGTAAAATGCTTTCCAAAAGGAACATTTAGCATGTTTACTTCATCAATTCTACTTTGTGATGCAGGGGTAATACGAATCTCCATAGCGACTGAGTTATTCTTTATATTTTTGGCAAAGAAACAAAAAACAAAGAATACTCATTTGTTTTATTTAAACTATGATGGAAAAAATAACTTTATCTGAGGAGCAAATTGGGGATTTGTATAAAGATCTTCTACTGTCGTTCTCGACAGAACAGATGGACAATAATAGAGAGAGGCATGATAATCATATTGATTATAAAGGCGGTTTTGCTAAAAAAATTCTATGGCTTCACTATGAATCAGAACAGATCTATATACATGATCAAGATTTTGACATGCTGACAAGAATTTTGGAGGCCTGTAAAATGACATGGGATGATATAGCCCTGGTAAACCTGCATCATTCCGGAATAGATCAGTCAATCATCTTAAAAAAACTCAATCCCGAATTTGTTATTCTATCTTTTGGAGATCAAAACAAATATCAAATTCAAAAGTCGTTGGGAATGCAAATCGTATACACACACCCTTTACACGAGATTAGAAATGATAAAAATATAAAAGTCCTTTTATGGCAAGCACTGAAAATCTTTTTTAACCTCAAATAAAATGAGATGGAACTACTTTTTGCCACCACAAACTTCCATAAAACCGCTGAAATCCAAAAAGCACTTTCGGGAAAATACAGACTCTTATCTCTAAAAGATATAGCCCTTACAGATGCAGCAATAGATGAACCTTATCATACGTTGGAAGAAAATGCAATCCATAAGGCGTTATCCTATCAGCGATTGAGCGGTAAGCCTTGTTTTGCAGAAGATACCGGGTTAGAAGTAGAATCATTAAACGGGCGACCCGGAGTAAGGAGTGCCCGATATGCAGGTATGCCTGTTGACGAGCATAAGAACATAGAAAAACTGCTGAATGAGTTGGTGCATACCGATGATCGGAAAGCAAGATTTAGAACGATTATTGCACTTACCGATGGGGGAAAACATTATCTATTTGAAGGGATATGCAATGGGCGTATTATAAAAAATATGAAAGGAGAAAATGGGTTCGGATATGATCCCGTCTTTGTACCAGAAGGGACAGATCAGACGTTTGCAGAAATGACAATGGAAGAAAAAAATGGGTATAGCCATCGAAAAAAAGCGCTTGACAAACTAATAGAATTTCTTGAAAAGAATAAATCATTTATCTGATCCATATAGCATTCTATTATGGCTGGTTCCAGATCTTCCAACTTTCCTCCGCTTGTATAACAAGCATTTCCATCCCATTCAAAATAGTTGCACCCTGCTTTTGTGACAATGCAAGGAATTTTGTTACAGAGGGGTTATAAATCAAATCAACACACAAATGGTTACTTCCAATGAATTCATAGGGAATCTCAGGATATTCATCAATATGCGGAGACATACCTAGTGGTGTAGAATTGATGATCAAAGTATGTTCCTTGATCATATGTTGATCAAGTTGCGTGTATTGTAAATTTTCGATACCGGCATTTCTGGAAACAAATGAAAAACGTATGCCTAATTTTTGAAGTACCCAAGCCACTGCTTTAGCTGCCCCGCCTGTACCTAAGATCAGCGCATCTGTGTGATGTGGCTTTACATGTGGAAGGAGCATGGTTTCAAAACCAATCACATCCGTATTATACCCAACCATTTCACCATTTTGTATGTGTATGCAATTACAAGCACCGATTTCTTGTACAGCCTGTGAGGATCTATGTAAGAATGACAAAACGGCTTCTTTATAAGGAATCGTAACATTGATACCCATAAGATCAGGGTATTGGATGAATAAGTCAGGTAATAATCCTATAGATTCGATTGGAAATAATTCATAGCAGCAATCTGTAATTTTTTCTTTGGAAAACTTTTCGGTAAAGTATTTTTTAGAGAAAGAATGTGTAAGTGGATAACCAATCAGTCCATACAATTTTGAATGAGTAATCATGAAAAGAATATTCCTTTATTTATTATCCAGAAAGAAAAAGAAAGAGTCGCCCCTTAAACCAATACGCATCGCTTCCAAAGCTATAATTTCTGTTGGGGCAATATTTCCCAGATTAACATTGCAGCCAAGTAATTCAATAAAATATAATTGTTGTGCCTTTTGGGGAGCTTCCCAAATAATTTTTTCTTCGGGGATTTGCGTCAGGATTTCCTGTACCAACCCTTCCCTCACCTCTCCGCTACCCCTGTAAATACCCACATTTCCCGCTTCTCTTGCTTCTGCAATTACATAACTGGACCCAGCATCCAGTTCAGCTCTCATTAATTCAATCCATTTGTAAGGAGGTATTATATGAGTTGCGTCTTTACTACCTACTTCACTAAGAACGGTTCCGTATTTTGTTAATTTTTCAATATAACCGCATTTCTCAGCATGTGGTATTGTGATTGATCCATCGCTTACCTCCATGTAACTGATGCCATAATCTTTACAAACCGATATATAATCCTCAAATTGATTTCTTATCAGAAAAGCCTCAAACAAAGTGCCACCAAAATAAATAGGGATATTGTAATGATGATAAAGCTCTATCTTTTCTCTCAAAAAAGGAGTTACATAAGAAGTGCCAAAACCTAATTTTACAATATCTACATGTACAGAAGAAGCAGATAGAAAGTTTTTGGTTTCTTCCAAACTCATTCCTTTATCCATAATCATGGTGATTCCATTGTTCCTGGGTTTTGAAAGCCTGTCAGGCATTTGGCTAAGATGAAAATTCATGTAATACTGTTATTCTGGCAAAAATAACAAAGGGAGTTTAAAATGTATCGACAAAATGATGGTATTCAAT
>JBKCGY010000057.1:0-6889 GCA_046303015.1 Bacteroidota bacterium
AGAAAGCAACAATACCAATCATCCTATAATAATAACATAAATATTTATGTAACAACTACATAAAACCCTTGAACGCTAATGCGGCAAATAATCTAATTTAGTGGCAATAAAATAATTGCCATTCATGAAGAAGCCCGTTGAAATCAAATTCCTGGAAGGACCCCAAAGCCGATGGGAGGAATTTAAGTTTACCATTAAAGTTTTACTGGAATTTGTTCGTGGGTTCAGAAGTTTGTCTTTTGTGGGTCCTTGCGTAACGATATTCGGATCAGCCCGCTATCCGGAGGGACATGAATATTATGAACTCACCCGAAAAGTAGGAGCCGAAGTGGCTAAGTTGGGATTTACCGTTATGACGGGTGGTGGACCGGGACTGATGGAAGCCGCTAACAGAGGAGCGAAAGATGTAAATGGAAGAAGCGTGGGGTGTAATATCGTACTTCCATTTGAACAGAAACCGAACCCTTATTTGGATAAATGGGTAGATATTAAATACTTTTTTGTAAGAAAAACCTTACTGATTAAATATTCCTATGGTTTTGTATGTATGCCGGGCGGATACGGAACACTGGATGAATTCTTTGAAGCGATCACATTAATACAAACAGAAAAAATCAAAAACTTCCCGGTTATTGTTATCGGAAAAGAATATCATCAGGATGTACTGGATCACGTACAACGCATGAAAACAAAAGGTACTATTAGTCCTGAAGATGAATTCCTCTTTTCGGTTACAGACTCTATAGAGGAGGCGATGGAAATTTTAAGAGAACAAAGTATAGCGCGGTTTCAACTTCGTCACGAAGAACCCAAACCATTTAAATGGTTGTTTGAGCGGAAGCTTAATCAACAAAAATCCTGATCTCTTACTCCGCCTGTGCTGCCATTTGTTTAGAGGCCCGCTTGCGATCTTCTTCATTCAACAACACCTTACGCATACGAATGAAATTGGGTGTTACTTCAATACACTCATCAAACTCAATGTACTCCATACACTCTTCAAGTGTCATTAAAATTTTCGGAGCGATATTGGTAGCTGCATCACTTCCGCTGGCGCGCATGTTGGTCAGTTTTTTGCCTTCAATAATGTTCACAACCAGATCTCCTGGCTTGATATGTTCAGCCAGAATCTGTCCGGCATATACTTCTTCTCCCGGATCAATAAAGAAAGATCCTCTGTCTTGAAGTTTATCCAGTGAATAACCGGTTGCGCTTCCGCCTTGTTTGGCTAATAACACACCATTGTTTCTTCCGGGGATCTGCCCTTTCCAGGGTTTATATTCGCTAAAGCGATGTGCCATTACGGCTTCACCAGTTGTTGCTGTAAGCATTTGGGTACGCAGACCGATCAATCCACGAGAAGGAATATCGAACTCAAGATGCTGCATCTCTCCTTTGGTTTCCATTACCAGCATCTCCCCTTTTCTGCGCGTAACCAGATCAATTACCTTGCTGGCAAATTCCTGCGGCACATCTACCACCAGCGTTTCATAAGGCTCGTATTTTTTTCCGTCAATTTGTTTCGTGATTACCTGAGGCTGACCTACAGTTAATTCATATCCTTCGCGGCGCATGGTTTCAATCAATACACCCAGATGAAGAATTCCTCTTCCATATACAATGAAACTTTCACCGCCTTCACTATCATGCACTCTCAATGCCAGATTCTTTTCTGTTTCTTTCATCAGACGGTCGCGAAGGTGACGGCTTGTTACAAACTTTCCGTCTTTACCAAAGAAAGGTGAATTATTAATACTGAAAAGCATGTTCATGGTTGGCTCATCCACACTGATAACAGGTAAAGCTTCCGGATTTTCGGCATCGGCGATGGTGTCACCGATATTAAAATCTTCGAGGCCAACTACCGCGCAGAGATCACCCGCCATTACTTCCGATACTTTTTTCTTACCCATTCCTTCGAACACATACAATTCTCTAACTCTTGATTTTTTATGGGTGCCATCTGTTTGTACGAGCGTGATGGGTTGATTTTCGCGGATACCGCCTCTGCTCACTTTTCCGATGGCAATTCTTCCAAGGAAAGAAGAGTAATCGAGAGAAGTGATCTGCATTTGCAGATTTCCTTCCGAAACACGGGGCGGATGTACATATTTGATGATGCCATCCAGTAGCGGAGTGATATTATCAGTAGGAGTCAATGAGTCGTTGAACCATCCGTTCTTACCACTTCCATAGTATGTGGGGAAATCCAGCTGTTCTTCGGTGGCATCCAGATTGAAGAAGAGTTCGAATACCGCATCGTGTACTTCATCGGGGCGACAGTTGGGTTTATCAACTTTATTGATAACCACGATAGGTTTCAGGTTTAGTTGCAATGCTTTTTGTAATACGAAGCGGGTTTGAGGCATCGGTCCTTCGAATGCATCTACCAGCAGGATTACGCCATCTGCCATTTTCAATACGCGCTCTACCTCACCGCCGAAGTCGGCGTGACCAGGGGTATCGATTACATTTATTTTTATTCCGTTATAAACCACGGCGGCATTTTTAGAAAAAATGGTAATACCTCTTTCTTTTTCGAGATCATTGCTGTCCATGATCAGCTCACCGGTTTCCTGATTGTCGCGGAATACTTTAGTGGCATGCAGAATTTTATCTACCAGGGTTGTTTTTCCGTGGTCAACGTGGGCGATGATGGCGATGTTGCGAATATTCATTTTAAACTCCTTCTGTTTTGAGGCCGCAAAGGTACGGCTTTTAGGGGTGACAGATGGGTCTTGAATAATGAAATAATCAATAAAACGAAATATTGATAGAATTTAGTACTGGTTATCTATCATGATCCTCATAGGGGCGGCATAAAGAGGGTATTGTGGGTTCATTAGCTGCATCTTGATCAGAAGATGAAACTGAAAAATGCATTAAGATTTCGTATATTCAATAAACCCCATTTTATGAAGCTTGCTAAAATTCTTTCTATCATTCTTCTGATTGTTGCAATTGTATTTTTTGCCGGCCCCAATCCCGATACACCCAATTACACCAAAGAACTTCCGAATATACCAAGCACCTCTGCCGGGCTGGAAAATTATGTGGCCACCAATGAAAGTCAAAGAAAATTAAAAGAAGATAATCAGGCGAGGATTATTTGGGCAGATACCACATTAAAGCAGCCTACCGAATATGCGATTGTGTATTTACATGGATTTTCGGCCTCCCAGGAAGAGGGAGATCCGGTTCATGAGAACATAGCAAAAAAATTTGGATGTAATCTTTATTTAGCAAGACTTGCAGAACATGGTATCGATACAACAGATCAATTGTTGTACTTAACGGCGGATAAATATTGGGAAAGTGCAAAACAGGCCTATGCTATCGGCAAGCAATTGGGAAAGAAAGTTATTTTAATGGGCACTTCTACCGGCGCCACCAACGCATTGCACCTTGCTGCTGAGTTTCCGGAAGTGCACGCACTTGTACTGCTTTCTCCCAATATTGAAATTAACAACAGTACTGCATGGATTGCCAATAATCCCTGGGGCTTACAGATCGGAAGATATGTTGTGGGATCAAAAGACTTCACCCCTGCCGATACAACGGCGGCATATAGAAAATTCTGGAATACGCCATATCGTCTGGAGGCTATTGTTGCATTACAGGAATATCTCGAAACTACCATGAAGCGATCCACCTATCAAAAAATAAAACAACCCGTGCTCATGTTGTATTATTATAAAAATGAAGCGGAGCAGGATAAGGTTGTTAAGGTAAGCGCGATGTTGACAATGTTTAATGCATTACAAACTCCGGGCAATCTAAAAAAATCCATTGCTGTGCCTACCGCCGGCGATCATGTATTGGCAAGCAGGATTAAATCGAAAGATATATTGACAGTAGAAAACGACATCACCACATTCATGAACACAACGCTTCATATACCGGCAAAAAAATAGAGCCCGGATAGAAATCACAGGCCCTTTTGCTTACCTCTGAAACCACAAAAAATCACAGAAGTCTCCTTCTTATGATTCTCTGAAAATCGTAATAATATAGGTAAATGAATGTTGTTATTCTCAATGAGCAACGGCAGGCAAAACAAAGGAGATTGGAGCAAGTAATCGATAAGTCTCTGAAGATAAGATGTTTTTATGATTTATACAAGTGTTTTGAAAAAATTTATAATATAGCAGAACAGATACGTTTGTACTTTGCATCTATTACCCTGCGCAAAAAGAAATAAAGATTGATTCAATGCTGATACACATTCATCCTCAAAATCCGCAGCCACGACAAATCAAATCCGTAGTGGAGTGCCTTGAAAAAGGGGGGATTATCATCTACCCTACGGATACCATTTATGGTATTGGGTGTGATATATTTAATCATAAAGCCATTGAAAAGATTTGTCGCATCAAGCAGGTGGATCCTCAAAAGGCGCAGCTTTCTTTTGTATGCAGTGATTTAAGTGATCTGAGTAAATATGCTCGACAGCTACCAACCCCCACTTACCGGTTACTGAAAAGATATTTGCCTGGACCTTATACTTTCATTTTACCCGCCAGCAAGGAAGTGCCGAAAATTTTAAAGAGTAAAAAAGACACTATAGGGCTGCGCGTTCCCGATCATCCCATTACGCAGGCCATTGTATCAGGATTGGGGCGGCCGATTCTGAGTGCTTCATTGCCGGGCGAATGGGTAGAGTCCTATACCGATCCCGAATGGATCTATGATGCGTTCAAGAATCAGGTGGATATGATTATAGACGGTGGTACAGGCGGAATCACGCCTTCCACGATTGTAGATTTTACCAATGAAGAGCCGGTATTGATCAGAAAAGGATTGGGAGAATGGGAAGAGTGAATTAAAATATTTTCTGCTGAACCGGGAGTATGTTGAAGGATTTCCGATGATGTTCGGTTAGCCCGTATTGTTCAATAGCGGTCCTGTGTGCAGCTGTACCATATCCTTTATTTACATTCCATTTGTATTGTGGAAATGCATCATGTAATTGCGTCATATAATCATCGCGATAGGTTTTGGCGAGAATACTGGCAGCAGCAATAGCGGCATATTTCCCATCTCCTTTGATGATGCATTGATGAGGAACCTTTTTATAAGGGATGAAACGATTACCATCAATCAGTAAAAGCTTGGGTTGTTTTTTAAGTTGATCGATGGCGCGATGCATAGCAGTAAATGATGCGCGAAGAATATTGATCGAATCAATCTCTTCAACAGACACCATGGCTACGGCAAAGGAAAGCGCATTGGCCTCAATCCATGTTCTGAGTATATATCGGTCGGCAACTTTTACTTTTTTGGAATCGTTGAGTAAAGGGTGTTCAACATCTTTAGGAAGAATAACGGCCGCCGCAAATACGGGCCCGGCATAACAACCTCTTCCGGCTTCGTCGCAACCGGCCTCCAATAGTTTATCCTGAAAGAACGAGAGCATGAGGGAAGATAGGGAATTATTAGGTCAAATGGCAAAAGTCAAAACCAATACAACTTTTGAGTTTTAATACAATTCTTCCATCTCTTTCTTAACAAACAACATCAGCTTCTGAATATGTGCAGATGAAAAATCAAATTTCAAACCGGCAGCTTCATATAATTCGGGGAGTGTGCGGGTGCCACCCAGACTTAAAGCTTTGATATAATTGTCCAGTGCCATTTGAGGATTTTGTTTGAACTGCATCCACAAACCTATTGCACCTAATTGAGCAATACCGTATTCAATATAATAAAAGGGCACTTCAAATAAGTGGAGTTGTCGCTGCCACTCATAAGGTCTGAAGTTTTCAAGTCCGCTATAATCAATTAATCCGGTACTGTATTGTTCTGCCAGTTGTGTCCAGTATGCTCCTCTTTCTTCATGTGTATGTTTCGGATGTTCATACAGCCAGTGCTGAAACGCATCAATCCGCGCGATCCAAGGCAAGATGGTCAATACGCGTTCGAGTTGTTTGAACTTCGCACGTCTTAATTCATCTTTATCTTCAAAGAAAAGATCCCAATGTTCCATGCTGAATAATTCCATGGCCATACTCGCCACTTCGGCAATTTCTGCACCGTACTCTTTGAAGCCGGTCAACTCGAGGTGATGTGTTAGAAAAGAGTGTATCGCATGACCGCCTTCGTGTACCATCGTGGTTACATCATCCATGGTGCCGGCTGCATTCATAAAGATGAAAGGGGCACCGGTTTCGGCTAACGGCATATTATAACCGCCGGGGGCTTTGCCTTTGCGACTGTCTAAATCAAAACGCTTCATCTCGCGCATTTTTACCAGACAATCCGCAAAAAAAGGATGGAGTTTTTGAAAGACTGCAATTGTTTTTTCAATCAGCTCATTTCCGTTTTCAAAAGGACGCAAGGGCTTCACGCCCTCGGGCTCTGCATCCAAATCCCAGGGACGCAGTTTATCTACCCCAATTTCTTTTTGTTGTGACTCATATATCCTTTTCACCAGTGGCAACACATGTTCGCGTATGGATGTGTGGAAATGATAACAGTCTTGCGGTGTATAATCAAACCGCCCCAGCTCTTTGAATTTATAATCTCTGTAATTAGAAAATCCAGCATTTTGTGCAACCTGATTTCGCTTCGAAACCAGTTGATCAAATAGTTGATTCAATGCATCCCGATCCTGATAACGGCGTTCCTGAATTTTCAGATATACTTCCTCGCGTAATTTTCTGTCGGAGCTCTCGAGAAATTTAGCGGCCTGTTGTAGTGTATATTCTTTTTCTTCAACCGTTACTGTCATTTTTCCTGCGATCTGTCCGAATTGCTGTTGCATTACGCTCAGCTCTGCAAACAAAGGAATATTCGCTTCGCGGAACAGGTCGATGTTTTTTTGAACCGAGCGGAGATAGGTGTAATATTTTTCTTTATCTAATGATGCAGTGTATGGAGAAGCCATCAG
>JBKCGY010000058.1:0-7427 GCA_046303015.1 Bacteroidota bacterium
GATAAAAATATTTATCAGGATGCCAGATCCTATATTCAAAAAATTGCTCCCGATAAAGTAGACATTGTTAGTTGTCATCAAAATGGCAGCCCGATTTTTGACATATTTGGGATTACCAAGCAGATAAAATCTTCCTTTGGAAAAACCGTTAACCTTGCTAGTGGAGCGTATCTGGTAATTGAGCATACAGAAGCGCTGCACGTAATTGATGTAAATAGTGGTTATAAAAGTGTAAGTGCCAATCAGGAAGAAAACGCATTACAGACCAATCTGGAAGCAGCGGCTGAAATTGCACGTCAGCTTCGTTTGAGAGATATTGGTGGGATTATCGTTGTCGATTTCATTGATATGAAGTTGCCTGATAACAAACGCAAACTGGCCGAAGCTATGGAGCAGTTGATGAAAGCAGATCGTGCAAAGCATGCCATTCTTCAGATTTCTAAATTTGGGCTCATGCAAATTACGCGCCAGCGTATGAGACCCGAAGTGAATATAAATACGCAAGAGATATGTCCAAGTTGTAGTGGTTCCGGTAAAGTTTCATCAACGCTTGTGCTTGAGGATGAGATTGAAAAAAACCTGAACTATCTGCTTATGCAAAAACATAAGAATCTGATATTAGAAGTACATCCCATTATGGAGGCTTATCTTCGAAAAGGATTCCCTTCTAAAAGAATGAAATGGTCATGGAAGTACAAACAAAAGATTCGTATTAAAGGAAATAATAATTACCATCTCACGGAATATCATTTTTTTGACAGTAGTGAAGAAGAAATCAAAATGGTATAATTATATGGGTCCGGCAATTTGCCGGACTTTTTTATAGATCCCCCATCGCTATCGCACTGATTTCTACATTTACGTTTTTGGGAAGCCCTTTTACTGCTACGGTTTCTCTGGCGGGGAAATCTCCCTGAAAGTATTGCCCGTATATTTCATTAACTTCTGCAAACAGGGTCATATCACTCAGAAAAATAGTTGTTTTTAGTATATTACTGAAATCCATACCGGCAGCCTGTAATATAGATTTCAGATTATGCATCACCTGGTGTGTTTCTGATTGAATGTCTTTATTTTCTAAGTCATGGGTGGCAGGATTGATCGCAATTTGTCCGGAAATAAAAAGCATATTCCCTTTTTTTACAGCTTGATTGTAAGGTCCAATAGGTGCAGGTGCATGGCTGGTTTGTATAATTTCTTTCTTCATGACACAAACTTAAATCAATTCTGCTGACTTCATTTTGGTATTTTTACAGTATCCATCAATGATTCAATCGTTTTTTGTTCATGTCTTTTTTTCTGTGTATAGAAACCAGTGGTAAAACAGCTTCTGTAGCAATTGTTCAGAAGGGTGCTTGTGTGGCTCAAGAGATAAATGTCCAGCTGAATGAACACGCAGCTTTTTTACAACCTGCGATCCAAAAGATGCTTCAATATGCAGATTTATCTATCGCTGATCTTGATGCTGTTTCGGTGAGCATTGGTCCGGGTTCTTATACCGGATTAAGAGTAGGGCTGGCGAGTGCAAAAGGGATCTGCTTTGCTCTTCAAAAACCATTGATTACTATCAATACATTAACCATAATGGCTTATGCAGCCAGAGAGCAACTTATTAGAGATAGTATTCAGTGTGATTACCTTGTACCTATGATTGATGCCAGAAGAAACGAAGTGTTTACGGCCGCGTATGATTTGAATCTCAACTTCGTCATCGAGCCGCAACCACTTATTTTGAATGAGGATTCTTATAATGACCTAATGCATGGTTCCATAAATTTTTTTGGAGATGGGGCAACAAAGTGGCGACCGCAATGCAGCTTATCAAAAGCCATTTTTTCAGATATACATGTAACGGCATCTATGATGAGCGTATTAACTGAACAAGCTTTTAATAAGAAAAATTTCGCACCTCTGCACTCAACAATCCCGTATTATGGAAAAGAATTTTACACAACAGCCGTTAGAAACTAACAATTGTAAAGTCGGTTTTATTTATATTTATTAATTCAGTGTTTTTGAATATGGCTTCATTCAAAGAAAATAAGGTCGTCGATCAGCTTGTACTTCCGGATGCACATCTGGTTAGGAAGTCTACGCTGATATTCAGGGCATTGAATCACAAACTTCGTCAGCAGATACTTTCCTTACTCGCAGAAAGAAAAAAAATGACTGTTACAGAATTGTATGAGCAGCTCCTACTTGAACAATCAGTTGTATCACAACATTTGGCCATTCTCCGTCGAACCGGTTTTGTTACAACGAAGAAAGAAGGAAAATTTGTCTGGTATATGATTCAGGAAAAAAGAATAGAACAGGTTATCAAGGTGCTAGATCTATTGATGTTATGATTTATTCGGGTGCTGTTTTTTCCATATCTGCCCATCGATTAATATAATTGGAATTCCATTGATGCTTCCATCTTCGATGGGTCCATAAATAATTATCCGGTCTTTCTTTTATGGATGACTCTACTTTTTTTGCAAGCAAATAGGTTAGTGATGCTTCCGTAAAATCTGCAGGGTTTTGGGTAATCTCTTCAAATTCAACTTTATAATAACCTCTTTTTATTTTATAGTAGTTGGCATATATGATGACGGTATCTCTGGCAATGGCCCCTTTTGAAGGCCCCGGTACGAATGGAGCGGGTCTAGAAAAAAAATAGAGCCACCAACCATTTTCTGGTCCAGCCGGATTTTGATCGGCTACTAATATTAATGCTGATTGCTTCTTGAAATAAGGAGCTACTTTGTTTTTGAAGTCGGTAGCGGGTATGAGAATAGTGCCAAATTTACATCTGAGATCATAGAATATTTTATTCATAGTTTTATTGGTCAGGGGCATATAAACACCCAAAAAAGGAATTTCTGAATAAGATGAAACGGATAAATTGGCCATCTCCCAATTGAAAAAATGTCCAGACACTACCTGAATGCTTTTTTCTTTC
Source organism: Bacteroidota bacterium (assembly GCA_046303015.1). Taxonomy (GTDB): domain Bacteria; phylum Bacteroidota; class Bacteroidia; order Chitinophagales; family Chitinophagaceae; genus Lacibacter. Next base: position 2,945 of record JBKCGY010000058.1, read on the forward strand.
CCTGCCCATCGGTTTAACACCTCCATATTTCCTGTGAACCGTTTTCTTATTTCATTTTCATTCCAGGAAAACATTTTAATGATTTCAATAAAGGTGTCAGAAAGATTTCGATAAAATTTTTTTGATATTGCAATATGCTCTGCTGCTGATTTTTCAGGGAAAGCAATTTTCAAATTGGTGAGTACAACACTTTTCCTGTACTGAACAATATAATAGATTAAGATATATACGAAATCAGATATGATATATAAGATTCGAAGAGGGATCAAAGACAGCAATTTCAGAATGCCGTAAATCAGATAATACATAAGGCAAAATTACTGTTATTACAATAATTTACAGCCCGACTCTGTCAATTCGATTTTACGCTGTTTATAGAGCCGACCAATGGCCATTTTGAAAGCTTTTTTACTCATGCCAAATACAGCATATATTTCTTCAGGATCAGATTTGTCATGGTAGGGAAGGTAGCCTCCTTTCAGATGTAGCAGATGAAGGATTTTCTCTGCTTCTTCATCAGTTCTCATAAAGCCCGGTTTGCCTAATCGTAAATCAATCGTATTGTCGGGACGGATTTTTACAATATAGCCTTCCGCCACCTCTCCGATTTCTAAATCTTTATATACTTCATTAAAATGCAACAGGCCGAGATGCCGGTGATTGATGATCATCACATATCCGATCTCTGTTTTTCTGTAAACGGTGAGTGCCACTGCCTCTTTTTCTGTAACCGTCAGAGAGGTATTGTCCAATATATGATCAAAGTATTGGGAGGCCATTAATCTCCCACTTTTGGGGTCGATGGTAACATATACCAGATATTCACCACCTAAACGAAGCGGGCTGCGCATGGCGGAGGCAGGAATGAAAAGATCTTTAGGTAAACCCCATTCTAAGAAAGCACCAAACTTCATGAGTCCGGCTACTTTTAATCGAACGATTTCCCCAGCTTTAGCTTTCGGCTTTTCGGTCGTAGCAATGAGTCGGTCCTCAGAATCATGATATATAAAAACCGCTAACTCATCTTGAAGCTTTGCCTCTTTGGGTACGTATCTGGCAGGCAACAAAACGCCTTTTTCTCCATCATCAAGATAAGCGCCGGCTTCCTTGATACGCAGAATGGGTAAAGTGTAATAGGATCCTGCCTGTAACATTGTAATCAATTCGTCATGCAAGGTAATATATTATTGGAGGGTTTTTCATAAATACATATGAATTGGGTTTGAAAATCTAATCAATATCTGACAGTTTCCTTCGAACAAGTGTCTTCTATGTGCTTTCTAATTTTTCTTTTTCCCCATTTTAACGCTTCCCGTTGCCCTTTAGTAATTTCGTTCTATGGCAGATTATTTACAAGGGCTTAATGAGCGGCAGAAGGAAGCCGTATTACATATAGACGGACCTCTGATGATTGTGGCAGGTGCGGGAAGCGGGAAAACCAAAGTGTTGACCACTCGCATTGCACATCTGATGGCGCAAGGCGTAGATGCTTTCCAGATTCTAGCGCTAACTTTTACCAATAAGGCGGCGAAAGAAATGAAAGAGCGTATTGAGCGAGTGCTCAATAATGGAGAAACCAGAAATCTTTATATCGGAACTTTTCATAGTGTATTTGCGCGTATCCTCAGAGCTGAAGCGCAAAATATCGGATATCCCAACAATTTTACGATCTATGATACCGATGATGCGAAAAGTGTCTTGAAAGCGGTCATCAATGAACTGAATTTAGATGATAAGCATTATAAGCCCTCTACTGTATATAATCGCATCTCTTCGGCAAAGAATGCATTGATCACGGCAGAAGAATATAAAAACGATTGGCAGCTGCAGCAGGAAGATATGCGTTCCAACCGACCTGCTATTGCTCAGATCTTTGATGCCTATTCCAAACGCTGTTTTAAAAACGGAGCAATGGATTTTGATGATCTCTTGCTCAAGTTTCATCAACTATTAACTACTGTACCCGCTGCGCTCGCTAAGTATCAGCGGAAATTCAAATACATATTGATAGATGAGTATCAGGATACCAATCCGGCGCAATATGAGATTATGAAATTGCTCGGAGCTATGCATGAGAATATTTGTGTGGTAGGTGATGATGCGCAAAGTATTTACAGTTTTCGCGGGGCTACGATCGAGAATATTTTGCTTTTTCAAAAAGAATATGATGATGTGCATGTAGTGAAACTCGAACAGAATTATCGCAGCACGAAAAGTATTCTCCATGCCGCCAATGAAGTGATCGCTAAAAATAAGGGGCAAATAGAAAAAACACTCTTTACCGACAATGGCGAAGGAGAGAAGATCAAGCTGGTACGAACTCTTACAGATAATGACGAAGGTAAATTTATTGCCGATACGATTCAGGAACAAAAACTAAGAAATCATTTTTTCAACAAAGATTTTGCAATCCTGTACCGTACCAATGCACAGAGTCGTGCGCTGGAAGAAAACCTTCGTCGAATGGGCATTTCCTATATCATCTATGGCGGCATCAGTTTCTATCAGCGAAAAGAGATCAAAGATTTTATAGCATATCTCCGTCTTATTGTTAACCCTAAAGATGAAGAAGCGCTAAAGAGAATTATTAATTATCCGGCCAGAGGTATTGGGAAAACTACTATAGATAAATGTGTACTTCTTGCCAACGAAAGAAATATCAGCATGTGGGAAGTGCTGATGAATGCGCAGCAACACGGATTCCGAGCCGGCACATTAGAAGCCATCGATGGTTTTGTTACCATGATCCGAAGTTTTGCCAGTATGCTCAATAAAAAAAATGCGTATGATGTGGCTGTGCATGTTGGTAAACAAACCAATATCGTTAAGGAATTATTCAATGATAAAAGCACAGAAGGTTTACAGCGCTATGAGAATATTCAGGAGTTATTGAACGCTATTAAGGAATGGGTGGATGATACGGAGAACAGGGGCCAGATCGATGAGGATGGAGTGGTTATTGAAGATAGTGCAACAATAAATGATTTTGGATTGGCACAGACTTCTTTGTTTGATGAAGAAGGTCAACCCGAAGCGCAGGCCACAACGCAGGCTCACAATCTTTCATTAGGCGCTTATCTGCAACAGATCACCTTATTAACAGATGCAGATGATAAAGATCCAGATAGTGATAGTGTGAAGTTAATGACGATACATGCTGCCAAAGGACTGGAGTTTGAATGTGTTTTTGCTGCCGGACTGGAAGAGCAACTTTTCCCCAATGCGATGAGCATTAATACTAGAGAAGAATTGGAAGAAGAACGCCGACTTTTTTATGTCGTTATTACGCGCGCCAAGAAAAAGTTGTGGATCACTTATGCGAATACGCGATACAAATTTGGTCAGGTCGTACAGAATGAACCGAGTCGATTTTTAGAGGAACTTCCGGAAGGTTATATTGATAAAAGTTATGCAGGCGGTGGGTTACGCAATCAATCTTCCTACACTTCAGGATCTGCCTCTGACAGAATGAAAGGATGGGGAAGAGGTAACAATATGATGCAAGAGGCGTCCAAAGCGGAAAAAAGATACGGTGCCCCTCCAGGTAAAAAAACTCCACCGGCTTCTTATGTACATATTCCTCAGCGACCGGAAACGGTGGTCCATAAACCTGAAGGAGAATTTGTAGCCAGTGATACCAGTCAACTAGCGGTGGGTCAAAAAGTGGAGCATCAGAAATTTGGCTTTGGTGAGGTTATTTCAAGAGAGGGTGCGGCACATAATCCAATCGCCACGATTCGTTTCGAGCAAAATGGAGAAAAAAAGATCATGCTCAATTACGCGAAGCTTAGAATTATAGATTAATCGATGTTCTTCATTCGTTTTTTGACAACGAAACCAACTCACCATCCTAAAATCCACGCAAATATCAGGGGAGCAACAATCGTAGCATCGCTCTCCACAATAAACTTAGGTGTATTGATATCCAATTTACCCCATGTAATTTTTTCGTTGGGTACCGCACCTGAGTAAGAACCGAATGAAGTGGTACTGTCGCTGATCTGACAGAAATAGCTCCAGAAAGGAACATCATGCCATTCAAGATCCTGATACATCATGGGAACCACGCAGATTGGGAAATCGCCGGCGATACCGCCTCCGATCTGAAAGAAGCCAACCCCTTTACCGGAAGAGTTATTACGATACCAGTCGGCCAGCCATACCATATATTCAATGCCACTTTTAACTGTATCGGCTTTTAACTCACCTTTAATTACATAGCTGGCAAAAATATTACCGGTGGTACTGTCTTCCCATCCTGGAACTACAATAGGAATGTTTTTTTCAGCCGCAGCAACAATCCAGCTGTCTTTCGGATCAATCTCGTAGTATTGTTTGAGGTCTCCGCTTAAAACGGTTTTATATAAAAATTCATGCGGGAAATATCGCTCTCCTTTGGCTTCTGCTTCTTTCCACTGACGATGTAAATGTTTTTGCAGACGGCGGAAGGCTTCTTCTTCGGGGATACAGGTATCTGTTACAC
>JBKCGY010000059.1:0-4553 GCA_046303015.1 Bacteroidota bacterium
GTCGACGAAAACGGAGTTGATCACTAGGTGAAACTAAATAAGACATTATAAGGTGATAAATTATTTTTATTGTTTATTTTTATGAGACGATCAATCCGTTTATGATGGCATCTCCTTATTTGGATATAAATAATTTAATAGCTATAAATAAAAAAATATGCCTTTATCTTTTCGTATAATGCTGACTAGTGCCGTGCTTCTGTTATTCGCATGTGAAAACAAAGATAAAAGTACGAAGGTCACTATAGAAAAGTCTTCCGTTGATACAGTTGGGTCTTCTGAACTTATGCAAAACCCATACAAGGAAATTACTACCTCGACCGGCAAAACGATCATTCTGGATGAATCACATCCCGTTGGTGCAAGCCTGAGCGATTTTACTGTCTATTTTAAAGGAGATACAACCACGCGCCTTAGTCTTTCAGATCAAGATCCGATGAGCAGTTATCTTGTGGCCGATCTTGACGGAAACGGATTTGAAGAACTATATATCATCACTTCTACTGCGGGCAGCGGATCCTATGGAAAGATTTGTGGCTTTGCCTCAAATAATGATCTGTCTTTTTCCTTCATTTATTTTCCTGAATTAACTGAAAAAGAAATACAAAAAGGACAGCCATTCGATGGATATGAAGGGAAGGATAGCTTTAGTATAAAAGGGCAGCGACTTGTCAGGAGTTTTCAGGTAAATGAGGCCGGCGAGAAAAAAATGAAAAGCATCTATTATACACTTAAAAAAACTGAAGGGGGTTTTTCACTTGTGGCCACACCATAACCAATGCTCCGTTTTTCAAATGAATGCCGAATCAATACTATAAATGGCATTACACTCCTTTTAAAAAGATAAAATTTCACTTATTTAAAAAATTGATAGATGTCCTATATATTTATTATTTATTGTAATATTGCAATATTAAATTTTTATGGGGGCAAGCAAAACAGAACATTTCTCTGCAAAACAAAATGCTATTGCCACTATTACAAAGGCAATAGGGCATCCGGCAAGAGTGGCTATTATCGAACATCTTCTTAAAGTAAACAGATGTATTTGTGATGATATTGTACATGAATTGCCCTTAGCACAACCCACCATTTCGCAACACCTCAGAGAACTTAAAAATGCAGGACTAATCAAGGGAAATGTTGAAGGTAACCGGATTTGTTATTGTATTGACGAAAAGGGAATTGAAAAACTTAAAAATTATTTCATTAACATATCAGAAAAATTATCCAATCAAAATAAATGTTGTTAAGTATGAAGGCCAAATTAATTAAATTCAAAAAACCCATCATTATCACCACTTCTGTAATTATTCTGCAGCTTTTATTTGGGTTCGACCCCAAGTTTTGCATCATTAATATCATTTGGTTATTTGTATAGTAGTATGGAAAAGAAGAAAATTTTAGTCCTGTGTACCGGAAACAGTTGCCGCAGCCAAATTGCTCATGGTTACCTCCAGCATTTTGCAGGAGATAAAGCTATGGTATATAGTGCCGGTGTCGAAACGCATGGCGTCAATCCCAAAGCTATTACCGCAATGAAGGAAGATAGTATAGATATATCCAATCACACCTCTAATAATGTAATTGAATATCAGGATATTGATTTTGATTTTATCATCACAGTATGTGATAACGCAAAAGAACGCTGCCCTTACGTCCCCACTAAGGCACAGAAGTTTCATTATAATTTCCCTGACCCTGCAAAAGCAGCCGGAACAGAAGAAGAAATTAAAAATGAATTCACGAGAGTTAGAGAAATGATCAAAACCTATTGCATGCGTTTTGTCAATGAAAATATCTAATCCACAGATGGGCGAGAGATGATCTACTTAATTAGATCCATATAAGTAGTATCCAATCCAAAACACTGACAACAATTTCCGTCTGCCTGAATGATCCTCACCCGATTGCCTTCCCTTTTTACATAGTCAATCCCCTTTTCTCGATCCGGCAGATGAGAAGAAACAGAAAACAAAGTTGTCCATTTTTTATCACAGAAAGTGAACACATCATACGTACGACAAGCACTGGTTGAATAACCACATATCAAACCAATGTCCCTTATACCGTCCGCATTAACATCCCCTTCATCATATAATTTAAAACTTAGTGCATTGGGTATAAGTATGGGTACTTTTTCATACCCTCTGACAAATATTTTAAAATTTGAATGCATCTCTGATCCTTCAACTGTAAAATCCAGCGTATCTCTGCTATTCGGATGGATCAAATTAGAAACATAAGGTAATTTAATATCGGGCAGATTAAGACGATTGACAAATTCAGGGGGGGTATTAATTAAAATGTCTGCTTCTTCTTTTGTCTTAGATGCCGGTTGAGATCTGATTGTTTTTTCTAAAAAATAAATTGCAGTACCGGTAATAAGTATAAAAATGGTAAATATTACAACGTAACGCAGTATGATGTTATGTTTCATTGTAAATAAAGATATTAAGTATCAAAATAATGATGCTTAGCGATGAGTTTTGATATTTTTAAAATTTCTGATATGACAGAAGGTGGTTTTAATCATCATTGAGAGCTGCATCAAAATATCAATGGAAACAAAAAGGCAACGATAGCAAACCAGATTGCATAAAACGGCAGGAAATCGCCAATGGCCTTCTCTACGCTGTACGCATCGCATTTTTTTCTAACGACGTTCAGGATTCGCATGGAAACCATACACAGGTTGATAAAAATCAGGCTGCTTTCTCCTAAAACAGCAGCACGGTTGGGAGTAATCCCCCATTCACTGATACGAAAGAGGATGGCAGACATTACAATGGCATCAACAAAAAGTGTTAATACGGAAAGTGCAAATAAAACAATCAGATGAAAATTTCGCCACCCTTTCTTCGTGGCATCTGAGAGTGAGAAAAAAATAATTGCCATAACGCCTACAAGAAGCGCATTGAAAAGAATCAGAAACTCTCTGTCATTATAAGGATCTTTTTGTGTATACACCACCATGATCAAATAGATCAGCAGCATCAAAAAAACAATTGGCGTGAAAATACGGGCAATAATTGGTGATATTTTTTGCACGAGCATAGGGTTAGCATGTACAAGATAAGAGCTGACCAACGGAGTGGCGGCAGCGCCAAAGATGACAATGTATTCTAAATAAAACTGCTCGATATTAATATTAATCAGATTAAATAAACCGATGGTAACCCCTGAAAAAACACCTCCTGCCAAAGCAATAACATTAGCTACGATGATAATATCCCCATTATGCCGCAAATAGTCTATTCTTTTCTCAGTTGAAAAAATTTCCTTACCCAAATACGAATACCCGGTAACTAACCATAAAAACAAAGGCATATGTAAACAGGAAAGTATAATCGCATCATTTTTTAAATTTTTAGGTAAAAAATTCATAAAGACTACGGATAATACAAGCATTGCCAAAGGAAATAATGCTGTTTTGATCCCGGGCCTGTGCTTCCAGATAAAATAAATGATTAAAGAGGGAAACACAATAAAAGAAAGATTATATGGATAAAACTGATCCGGCTCCTTAATATCCGCCATTGCCGGTATTTTAGCAATTAATCCTGCAAATAATGATAGCAGAACAACTACCCAAATTTCATTTGTCTTTGTAGGTGCCGCTGCCGGCTGTTTTTCAAAATTAAGTCTAGCGTGCCAGACCGGTGTAGCAGGATGTTGTTTTAATTCATCATATAATAAATGGAAAGCATTTTTAAAATCCGAACGATTCGTCCTGTATAATTGTTCGAGTACAGAGGGGTTGTCAATATTATTTCGAATTTGATCTATCATAATTGAATTTATTAAATAAATCTGAGTTTTTTTTCGCATTTAGATAACAACAAGCAATACATTGATAAATGGTTTACCCTCTATATATAAGGTGGTTGTAATAAAAAACGGTTTAAAATAAAAAAATATAAAGTAACTAAGGTTACACAAGAAAAGAATTGAATCCTTGACCTTTGGACGATTAAATGAATTACAAAATGGAAATCGTTGGATTTGCCGCTTCGGTTTTTATCGGAATTGCTTTGGGCCTTATAGGAGGCGGGGGCAGCATCCTGACCGTACCCGTACTGGTATATTTATTTCACATCGAGCCAGTGCTTGCCACAGGGTATTCGCTTTTTATTGTGGGAACCACCGGGGTAATTGGGTCAGTTTCCTATTTTAAAAAAGGACTGGTCAACACAAAAACAGCCATCATCTTTGGTATTCCTTCTGTTATCGCCGTTTTTCTTACCCGGGCGTACATTGTACCGGCTATTCCGCATGATATTTTAGAGATTGGTCAGTTTGTGCTTACCAAAAACATCCTGCTGATGCTGCTCTTTGGTGTATTGATGATTATCGCCTCTTACAGTATGATCAGAAAAGAAAAACAGGAAACAGCACATACAAATACAGCCCAATCATTCAATTATCCTCTGATACTTTTAGAAGGCAGCATCGTGGGTATATTGACAGGACTGGTGGGTGCGGGCGGTGGATTTCTGATCATTCCGGCGTTGGTATTATTAAGTAAGCTACAAATGAAAGAAGCGGTCGGA
>JBKCGY010000060.1:0-2900 GCA_046303015.1 Bacteroidota bacterium
CCTACCACTACTGGAACCTTTCCTTTAGCCTCTTCGTAGGAAACTTGAATCAGCTGTATCTTTTCTTCTTTGGAAAGAACAGGCGCTTCGCCGGTAGTACCTAATACCACCAGATATTGACATCCATTATCAATTACATAATGAATCAGTTTTTTATACGCCGAAATATCGATGTTTCCATCTGCTTGAAAAGGCGTTACCAATGCTACTCCTGTTCCTCTTAATTGTTTGCGTAATAGATCCGACATTTTTATTCGTTTATCGTCTCTCGTTTATCGTCTCTCGAAAAACGATCAACGAACAACGAAAAACGAATTTTGGTTTTGAGTTTTGACCTTTGACTTAAAATCTACTCTTCCGTCCAGAAGCCCATCTTCCCATATTTTTCAATTCTGTTATTTACACGGGTATCCGGATCGATAGTTTTCAATTCTTTCAAAATAGGCAACAAGACGTTCTTTAGATTAGCTGCCGCCTCATTATAATCCCATTGTGCCCCACCGGCCGGTTCGGGAACAATCTGATCCACCAGTCCGAATTTTTGCATATGATCGGGCGTGAGCTTCAGCTGTTCAGCGGCAATTTCTTTTTTCTCCCAGGTACGCCACAATATAGAACTGCAGCTTTCGGGAGATATCACCGTGTACCAGGTATTCTCCAGCATGAGGACTTTATCACCTACCCCAATGCCGAGCGCGCCACCACTGGCACCTTCACCGATGATCACACATATAACGGGTACGCGTAAACGAATCATTTCAAAGATATTGCGCGCGATGGCTTCTCCCTGCCCCCTTTCTTCCGCTTCCAGTCCGGGATATGCACCCGGTGTATCAATTAAGGTAATAATCGGTTTATTAAATTTTTCAGCTAGCTTCATTAATCGCAATGCTTTACGATAACCTTCCGGATTGGCCATACCAAAGTTGCGTAATTGACGCATATTGGTATTGGCACCTTTTTGCTGACCAATGACCATCACCGTTTCTCCATCCAGTTCAGCAAATCCGCCCACCATGGCTTTATCATCTTTTACACCGCGGTCACCATGCAGTTCAACAAAGTTGGTGCACATTTTTTCAATGAACTTTAATGTATATGGACGATCGGGGTGGCGACTAAGTTGTACTTTCTGCCAGCTAGTCAGATGCTGTGTTACCTCTTTGCGTTTGGCCACAATTTCATCTTCCAGCTTTTGGATAGTTTCGGTATAGTCAACCTTGTTCTGATTTTTTTCAGCAAGGCGTGAAATTTCCTTTAGCTGATCCACCAATTCCTTGATGGGTTGTTCGACTTCTATAAACTGACGATTTTCTAATGAAGGCATATAGTTAATTGGGCGGTAAAATTAAGGTATAAGCTATAAATAGAAAAAGAACAACTGTTTGTGTGAATAAGTAAAAAGCCCCGAAATTTCGGGGCTTTTTACAATCATTGTATGAATTAATAATCAATATCCTGGATTTTGAGCGATTACACCGCTGGTTGCATCCACTTCTCTTCTGGGTATAGGGAATACCAGTTTGGGACTATTCCAGGGAAATGTGCCTGTAGATTTTTCCAGACGTTTGAAATCATGTATTCTTACTCCTTCAAAAGCTAGTTCAATTTCACGTTCTTTAAGAATATCATTCAGTGTCACGGGTAAAGTGATATCTGTATTTGTCCTTAACGGATTACGAACCATCCTCAAGTCGTTTTCCGGAGAATCGCCAACAGATGTACCTAAACGATTATTACACTCGGCGCGTGTGAGATACATTTCAGCAATCCTAACTACAGGAAGATTTTGCGCAAAGTCTTTCCACTTACCACAATATCTGTTCCCCGGTCTTGCTCCAACTCCTATGTAGAACCATTCTGTTAAACGCAAATCAGCAGGATTGTAGTTAGAAGTAAGATAGGAGGCTGTAACCCTTACATCCGCTCTTCCAATTCCTACCAAACTTGCAAAAAATGTAGCCATACCATCATTGGTTTGGCCTGCATTGTTTTGCTCATTTTGTTGTATTTCCCAAATAGACTCTTTCGTGTTCTTGTTAGAAAAAACAGCTGCAACAGAAGCATTCAAAGCATAATAACCGCTCTCAATAACTTCGTTTGCTGCATCTCTTGCTTTATCATATGCTTTTTGCTGAAGATATACTCTGCTTAAAAAAGCAAGCGCCGCGTATTTTGTTACTCGGGTTCCGTTTTCTTCCGGCAATAAATCAGCAGCTGCTTCCAAATCACTTATAATCTGCTGGTAAGTTTGCGCAACTGTATTTCTTGGTAGTGATTTTGACGCAATCGTCTCGTTTGAAGTAGGCGTTGTTTTAACGACAACACCGATATGAGAATTATCGCCTGTAGCACCCCAGGGTAAAGCATAGTAACGAACTAATTCAAAATGAAGAATACCTCTAATGAATCGGGCTTCACCCTCAAATTGTTTTTTTAGATCGGGGTCGCTTACTTTATTAAGATATGATAAAACAAGATTGGCGTTATTTATACCGCGATACGCAGAAACCCATACTCTTGACGCTTCGGAATTATCAGCCGTCATAGTTTTTGTTGAAACTTGTCTTTGTCCCTGGAAGGTTCCTCTCCAACTACAATAACCTTCACTTGCCTGTAAGTCAGCAAGCATAAACATATTGGTGCCATATAAGGACCCTGTACCCAAAATTGAATAACAACCAACCACAGCGGCATTCACATCCTCTGTATTTTCAATTGCATTTTCAAAATCGATACTTTGTTGTGGTTCAACTTCCAGCGTTTTTGTACAGGAGACGATCGTAAGTACATTAAGGAAGATGAATATTTTTATTATGTATTTCATATTTCTTATTTTAAAATTGATCATTAAAAGTTATGATTATAAGTTATAGTCCCAGATTAATACCAAATGTGAT
>JBKCGY010000061.1:0-3509 GCA_046303015.1 Bacteroidota bacterium
CCTGGTCGCAGTGGACGACTGCATGGACTGGCCAGAGCGGTCAGGTTGATTACCAGCTTGAATTTCCCAGCAAGAACTGTGGCTGTGGTTGGAAGTTTGTTCGGATCCGACATACACTTCCTTATCGAGCCTTCGTGAGCATTTGGCTGGAGGGGGTTGATTGTGACGGAAAGACTATGACCAGTAGTTTCGATAGCGAAACCATGGGTGGGGAAATATCTAGTGATCAGGGCGACTGGCATTCTTTTAAGTCTGTTAGTGGAGTGGCAAAAGTTGAGATACAATACGAGGATGGGGATAAAAGGGTTAAGATAATTACCACTAGGTCCGGAACAACGAGATATATAAACGGTATGTCTGAGAAAGCATACAATCAGCAACAGCAGGAAAAAGCTGCTGCCAGTATGCCACCAGCTAATAAGCCTTCCAGTGGAACCAAGAATCCTTCATCTAGCAATACTACAAAAACAAATCAGACAATTTCATCCGAAAGCGTCAGTCAAAAACAGGTACAATTGGATCAGCAACAACGCCTGCAACGAGAAGAGGCTTATCGAAAGCAACAGGAGGCAGAGCGACGTCAGCGGGAAGAAGCCTTCCGGCAGAACGAGTTACGGTATCAGGCGCAACTTCAAGAGATTACAAGAAAGAGTGAAGCGCGCGCACAAAGAGATGCAGCTATTATGGATGGTTTTGCTGGATTTATATCCACCCTTCAGAAGAACAAGGCGGAGCAGCGTTTAAATGAAGATGCTAGCAAGCGATCAAGTAAGTTAAGCGAATATGAGAGAAAACTGAAAGAGGGTGATTATCAACTCATCAACTGTAAGCATTGTAATCTTGATGGATACGATCGATGTGGGCAATGCAAGAACAAGGGTACGATAAAGTGCAGCAGCTGCAACGGGGAAGCGGGAAAAAGATGTTCTAGTTGCAGTGGGACTGGAAAGACTGGATATGGTCCTTATCAAGTAGCTTGTTTTGATTGTTCAGGTACTGGTGAGCGAAAATGTTTGCCTTGCGGAAACGAAGGTTCAAACATTTGTTTTTTGTGTCGCGGTCGTGGCGAGGTTCAATGCGGCCATTGCGAGGGAACAGGTAAGATGCTTGAGAGGGTTTCAACGCAATCCGTTAGTACCTATTCGAGTAGCAGCACAACCACAAGTTATCAAACATCAAGTAATTTCAACAGAACTCTTTCGATAGCAGAAGAGGAGGTTGCTGACAATAAAGCAAAGGCCTTGGTGGTAACAATAAGGCAAGGGCAGGAGTTTTTGGGAAAAAATAAAATGAAGCCAGGTGTAAAATCTACAACAAGTGGGTTGCAGTATCAGGTATTGAAAGTGGGTAGTGGCAGAAGCTTCAAGCCGGGGGATACGATTTCGTATCACGAAAGGTATAGTGACATCCAGGGAAATTTGCTTTATGATTCATATCAGTATAAACAACAGCCTGGGCATGCACTCAGTAGACATTCCATGGGTCTTGAATTTTCAGTGGAGGCGTTTTCCATGATGCAGTCGGGATCACGCTATAAGTTTTTTATTCCGCATAATCTCGCGTACAAAGAAAGGGGAGCGCTACTCCCCAACGGCAAGATGATTCAACCGGGTTCCACGTTGATTATTGAATATGAATTGTTGAGCGTGAGTCGGCCCGTAGAGGAAATGCTGAAGGAAGAGTTTGCATTGGATTCTATTTTAAATGAAGCCTTAGAAAACGACTTGACTATGACGCTTACTGATTTCAAGGCAGACTCCGTCTTTGGTATTGCTATAACTCGATCCTATAAGGAAGAAGACAGAATGCAGATTAATGTACAAAGACATACTCTTTATCGAGAAGAAGACGGATATTATCCACTAGATGCGTACCGGAGAAAAATACAATACAACCAGCAGATCAAAGGTTCAGTTAGTACCTTATACTATATCCCAACAATCGAGGCGTATCAGAAAATCATATATGAACTAAAGGCAAGGGCAAAAAAAGAGGGTATGCGTGTTAATCAGATCAGCCAGGTGAACTATCTAAATAAAAAGCCAATAAAAAAACAGTCGGATTTCACAACCTCTCAGTCTCAATCAATCGATGCGGAGTGGAGAGCCAAATATGACTCATGTCGGATTTTGTACGATCAAGAGCGATATTTTGATTGTTATCAACTTGCTCAGTCCCTCTCCGAACAGATGGGAAGAAAGAATCAAAAAGTACAAACACTGCTTGTTTTCTCCGGCTATCTGTCAATCGTCAATTGGAAACGGGATGGTTTCCTCAATGGATCGTCCCCTAATCATCCTATGAATTATAAAAATTTGTCTTTGTTGAATAGTCAGGCGAAAGACCTATTGTCATTGGCAACACCCGCGGATTCAGCGGCCCGTTGGTTATCCGCTGCCAGAGTATATGAGGAAGATACCCGATTGATGGCCGAAGATTACATCTACCAAAAAGACCGAACGCCAGAAAAAGCTGTTAGCTTCTTAAATAAATGTGAAGACAAATTTGAGAAAAAGCCGTTGTATGGATCGGAAGGAAGTACCTATGCCTTTTTTTTAATCAAGGATAGTATTCTTGAAATAATATCCTTCGTGAGTGAGGAATGGGGTTCAAAGCGAATAAAAGATAAATACTACTTTGGTTGCGTTCGAATAAACCTTAAAGATGTTTATATAGACAAACGAATGATTAACCGATCTAAAGAAAAGATACATTCCAGTTATTTATTCGTAGAGTTGCCTGCGATTTACAACTCGAGTGAGTTCAAAATAGATACGCTTCCTATATTGACCAATAGCAAAAACCAACCAGCTATGTTTTTGGCTTTGGGTGAGGATAATAATGAAGATAGGGCCTTTAAAAAAATGCTAAAAGCAAAAGAAAATCCATTGCCGTATTTGAACATATTCCATATATTTAATGAGAATGACCCGAGATTCACCGAGGAGGAGTATGATAAGAAGATCCTGGAGACCTTCCAGTATTTAATCGATTACTTTAAGAATTAGATGGTATATGTAAGTTTGGCTTCAGTTGACAGTTCGACATTAACAAGGTTTCATCAATTATACACTAATGTAGCTAAAATGATGTCAAATCTGAAAATGGCATTGACCAATGGCATACATGCTAAATATGATAAAATTGATGTTACTACTGTTCAACATTCAAAGAAATAAATATGGAACTAAAAATCATTAAAACAAAAATGTAATACCAGGAATATCTCGACTGGGTTGATAAACAATTTGATAAAAAAGTAAAACCCGGTAGCCCGCAGGGAGAAAAAGAGCAGGTAGCGCTTTTACTGATTAAACAGTTTGAGGATTTGCATTATCCGATACCCGTACCGGATCCAATTGAAGTCATCTAATTAAAAATGCAGGAACTGGAAATATATCAAACTAGCAATGGATTAGCCAGACGTAGGGTTAATTGATTCTGGGTTTATATCAGTTGTTTGCGGCGATTATCATTATTATTCACCGCAATAATGCGGCGAATAAAAC
>JBKCGY010000062.1:0-5540 GCA_046303015.1 Bacteroidota bacterium
ACATTAGCAGTCGGGTAGCCAATGCTGCGTCCGGTCTGATTATTCAATACAATTTTGCCGGTAAATGAGTAGGGGTGTCCGAGAAACTGATTGGCTTTTTCAATATCTGCATTGAGTAGCGCGGTTCTTATTTTAGTGGAACTGATGATGGATTCCTGAATCAGTTGCTCGTCAATTTCTTTTACCTCATAGTGATAATGGCTTGCCCATTTTTCCAGTAAATGAAAATCGCCTTCCCGATTGTTGCCGAATTTATGATCATATCCGATGATAATCTTATGGGGATGAAAGTTTTCAACTAAGAATTCCTGAATGTATTTTTCAGCTGATAGAGAAGCGAATGTTTCGGTAAATGGCACCACCACTAAATTGTCAATGCCGTATTTTCTTAACAATTGAATTCTTTCTTCCAAAGTAGTCAGCTCCGATAAATGTAAATCGGGATGAATGATATGGCGGGGGTGTGGATGAAAAGTAATTAGCACAGATTCTCCGCCAATAGAAAAGGCTTCTTCTTTTAATTGCTGGATAATCTTCTGATGGCCTAGATGTACGCCATCGAAGGTTCCGATGGTAACCACCGCTTTAATAAAAGCGGGCAAGCGGTCCATATGTCGGAAGACCTTCATGCTTCGTTGAAAATGAGTGCAAAACTAATGATTTTGCTGTGGGTTTGATATCGTGTAGTTTTGAGCCTCAGAATTTTTTCCTATGTCATTGTATTCAAAGCGGGGTGTTTCGGCACAAAAAGAAGAAATCCATCAAGCAATCAAACATCTGGATCAGGGTATATATCCGAATGCGTTCTGTAAATTATATCCTGATTTCCTAGGGAAGGATCCCGATTGGGTAAATGTGGCCCATGCGGATGGAGCCGGCACTAAAAGTATATTGGCTTATCTCTATTGGAAGGAAACGGGAGATATTTCTGTTTGGAAAGGTATTGCGCAAGATGCAGTGGTAATGAATCTGGATGATCTGATCTGTGTGGGCATTTACAATGATCTTGTATTCTCAAGTACGATTGACCGTAATAAATCTTTAATTCCCGGCGAAGTGATCGAAAAGATCATTCAGGGAACGGCTGAACTGTTTGATAGCTTCAAACAATACGGGATTGACATTGCCTATCTGGGAGGAGAAACGGCAGATGTGGGTGATCTGGTGCGCACCATTGCCGTAAATGGTACCATGACAGCCAGACAACATAAGTCGCGTTTAATTACCAACGATAAAATTCAGGCAGGCAATGTGATCGTTGGACTTGCTTCTTACGGACAATGTCATTATGAGGCAACTTATAATAGCGGATTAGGAAGCAACGGTCTCACGAGTGCAAGGCATGATGTGTTGTCAAAATATTATGCTGAACATTTTAAAGAAACTTTCGAGCCAAAATTATCGGATGATGTTGTGTACATTGGTAAGCATCGACTGACGGATGAAGTAGAACTGCCGGCGCATGGTTTTAATATGAAGCAATCATTTAAACGAAATATCGGTCAGCTCTTATTGTCGCCCACCAGAAGTTTTGCGCCCGTGATCAAAGAAATACTGGAGCGGCATTTTGAGGATGTATATGGATTGATCCATTGCAGTGGCGGCGGACAGACCAAATGTTTGAAATACTTGCCGGCGCCTTTGAAAATCATCAAGAATAACTTGCCTGCTATCCCTCCGATATTTGATATGATTCAAAAAAGCTCGGGTGCGGATGATAAGGAAATGTATCAGGTTTTCAATATGGGAATCCGAATGGAGATTTATACGAGTCCAGCTGCCGCTGATCATCTGATCCGTATTGCGGAGTCGTATGGGGTGGAAGCTTCGGTAATTGGATATGTTGAAGAGGCGGATAAAAAATCACTAGAAATTCAAAATAGAAATCTATTTATTAATTACTAATTCTTAATTCTTAATTGCCCTCTCTTCTTCCTCAATTTTTTGTAACATTGCATTATGTTGCCTATCGTAGAGCTTAAAAATGTAAACATATTCCAAAGCGGGAATATGATCCTTGGAGATGTAAATCTTTCTATCAAAGAAGGGGAGTTTGTTTATCTTATCGGGAAGACAGGTTCGGGAAAGTCTTCACTTTTGAAAACTTTATATGGAGAGTTGCCCCTTGAACAAGGGGAAGGGGTTGTTGTAGGATTTGATCTCAGCGATATGAATTGGAAAAATGTTCCATATCTGAGAAGAAAATTAGGTGTGGTATTTCAGGATTTTCAATTGCTTACAGACCGCACCGTATATGATAATTTAATGTTTGTTCTCAAAGCAACAGGCTGGAAAGATCCAGGGCTGATGGATGAAAAAATAAAAGATGTGTTATCTAAAGTAGGGCTTCAGTCAAAAGGATTTAAGATGCCTTACGAAATGAGTGGGGGAGAGCAGCAGCGTGTTGATATTGCTCGCGCACTTTTAAATTCTCCTAAGTTGATTTTAGCTGATGAGCCAACCGGAAATCTGGATCCCGAAACAAGTGATGAAATCATGATGCTCCTTCGTAAAGTTTGTGCCGAATACAAAACTGCCATTCTAATGGCAACGCATGATTTTGCAGTGATCAAAAATTTTCCTGCAAGAACAATTAAGACGGAGGGAGGGAAACTACAGGAGCTTACTCAAATAGCAGGCTAATGAGTGTTTGGGTTTGCCATTCCTGATCAAAGACTCCATCAAGGATCTCCTTTCTTTTTTTGCTATCCTCCTCTGTAAATGCAATCTGAAATAAACGATAGATCTGATATTTCATAAGTGTAGCGCTATCTGCGATATGACAGGCTTTCTCAAGTTTAGTGCCTGATACCATGGCTTCATTAACGATCACATGTCTCCCTTTGAAAAGTGCATTGATCAATTTTAACTTAATTCCACTATCTGTATAAGATGGAAGAATATGTAAGTGTGCCTTCGAAATAAGATCATTCATTTCATGTTCATCTGGGTTGGCAATGATGCATGTTGTGGGACGTTTATGACATAATTTCATCAGACGAGTGGAAGGGTCTTTCCCCGCTATGACCAGTGGGATATCCATATCATTGAAGATCTTTTCCAGCAACCAAAAAGCTGCTTTTTCATTTTCCGCTACGGATAAATTACCATGATAAAGCGCATAGTTTCCTTTTCCGGTATTGGACGAGTTTTTATTGCTATCAACAAATACCGGAATATGAATAATATTCGTAGCGCCAAATTTCGTTTTGTATTTGTGTCTGTCTTTGTCTGATAGGGAAACGATCATGCATCGGTTAGCTATTTGTCTTTCATACCTTTCCAGGAGTCGGCTTTCATGGTGCAAATAAGTTTTTTTTACCAGCGATCTTTCCCATTGAGAGAGTTGTTTATAATAATCAAATTCTACATTGTGCAGGTATAAGATAACCTTTCTGTTTTTTAACAGATCAGCATATAATCCGTAGGTGCAATGTATTCCTTCCAGAATAATTGGGTAGTTGTCTTTTTGTAGCCTTTCCCAGAGTGTTGGATTATTTCTTGAAGCCACGATATAAGGTAGGGTAAAAGAAAAGCCTTTGGGACCCTCTGCTCTTTCATAATAAGATACGGAAGCGCAGTATAACTCAAGCGCCTTCTGTTGACCTCTGCCATATTCAAAGCAATGCAAGTGGATCTTGATGCCTTTTTCATAGAGAGCCTTTATCTTATAAAATATAGCATAGGCTCCGCCATAATCAGCCGGGAATGGCACATCGAATGCTACAATATGTACATGTTTATTTTTCAATGGACTGGTATATGCTGATCAGATCCTTCTCTTCCTCTTGCCAGCATAATGCTTTCCTGGCCTTCAGACAGTTTGATTTTAATCTATGATATAAAACAAGATCGTTGGCTAAAAGGTTGAGTGCATTTGAAATTGTTTCAGGAGAAAGGTCATCAATCAGTAAGGCTACTTCATATTTGTCATTGATTTCCCGATAGGCGGGATAGTTTACACACAATTGCGGGATGCCGGCTTGTATGTAATCAAAAAAACGATTTGCAAGTGAGAGGTAATTACTTTGACCTGTGTTTTCAAAAAGCGTAATACCTGCATAGGCTATTTTCGTTACTTCTCTAAGCTCTTCGGGTTTTAACTTTCCCATCAACTTTACTTTTTCAAATACATTGTTTTTTTCTATCAGCTTTTGAGTTTGATTGAAAAAGTTCCCATCGCCATATATATGTAGCGGGATGTTCGTATACTTCATCGCCGGAATAAGTGTTTCAAAACTGCGTCCTTCATTCACAGCACCCTGATAAAGGAAGTAGGGTAATGAGGTTGTTGGTTGTGCTTCTAATTCTTTTAATACAGCGATATTTCTGATCACTTTGTATTCTACGCCATACATTTTTTTAAACTCATCGGCGATGGGTTGGCATACCGTATAACCATGTCTGAATTGCGGAACGGCATATTGCTCAATCTTTTTCCAGATTCTATATCGGGAGGGGCGGGAAACAACTTCTTTCATCTCGCAAAACAATTCATGGGCATCATAAACCCTTTCCCAACCCTTGATCTTTGATGCCCATAAACAGGGCAGTATGGTGTCGAGGTCAATCGCACATACACAGTCGGCCCGCTGAAACAATAGCCAGAAAAAGAGTCGTAGGTTGTACGCTGCGTAAAAAAGCGCTCCTTTTTTAAAAAAACAGGACAATCGTACCTGTCTGAATGACCTTTCTGTTAAAGGTTGAGAATCAGGTAGTTTTCGGCCGGTCAGCGTAACTTTATAACCGTTAGCAGCCAATGAGTTGCAGATTCTGATCATGCGCTGGTCAAAATTCAGATCATTGGTAACCGTACAAATAATATGAAAGGGCTTTCCCATGGGCTCAAATGTCTGAAAATTGGGCCGATGGCTCAAAAAATTGGGCAATTATTTCGATACATAAGCGGAAAGGACTACCTTTGCCGCCGATTAACAGAGATGTAATTATTTGGATGTTTTAAAAAAAAATTGAGATGTCAGTATTAACAAAAGAAAGAAAAGTAAGCATTTTCGAATCATTCGGTGGTAAAGCAACAAATACCGGCTCTATTGAAGCACAGGTAGCATTGTTGACAGAGCGTATCAACCACATTTCTTCCCATCTGAAACAAAACAAGAAAGATTTCTCTTCCAACCGCGGATTGATGCAGCTGGTAGGTAAGCGCAAGCGCTTATTATCTTACCTGAGCAAAACCAATCTTCAGGGATACCGCGCACTCATCGAGAAATTAGGTCTCCGTAAATAATCCCGGATACACTGACAAATCATATTCGATTTGTCATTTTTTTATTCGGCTTTTTTCAATCGATTTGCTTTGGTATGTTCCCCGAAGGGTGATGCGTAAAGGCATGTCACAAATTATTTTATATGTTATCACAACCTATCAGTGCCAGTTTTGATTTGGGCGGAGGTCGTATCGTTACCATTGAAACGGGCAAGCTGGCCCGTCAGGCTGATGGAGCGGTTACTGTTCGTCAGGGCAACTGTATTATTCTTGCTACTGTTGTAGCCAACAAAGATCCCAGAGAAGGGCAGGA
>JBKCGY010000063.1:0-4621 GCA_046303015.1 Bacteroidota bacterium
TTTCAATTTTAGCCAGAATAAAAATGATGCAGGGTTTACTTTATTCAGTCGCAACAGCGGGCCCAGTGGTAATATCGGCATATCCATTCCTTTATTCAATGGCGGAAACATAGCCAGGCAGCAACAAGTTGCGGATGTAGCAATAAAAACCCAGCAACTAACCATTGATCAACTTCAAAATCAATTGTACAGAGACCTGCTGAATCGCTTTTCTGTTTATACAAATGCATTGGCATTGGCAAAACTTGAAACACAAACCTTACAATTGATCGAAGAAAATAATATGATTGCAACGGAACGATTTAAAAAAATGACCATCACTTCCCTGGAATGGCGACAGATACAACTCGATCTCATCAATTGTCAGACACGATATCTGAATGCGCTTTTTACGGCAAAAATGGCGGAAGTGGAGATGAAGTTGTTGGCGGGCATGCTGAAATAACCCATAAGAAAGAATTGCTGGTCTATTGCGATTTAATCTCTTCGCGCCTTTGCATAAATATTAATAACCGAAGTTTTCAAAACTGCCAAATACAGATACCCGATCAGTTATCTTTTAGTTCATGTATATTTTCTCGCCTAGCAGGTTTTCGATAAAATAATTCATGATAGAATCCAATCACTAAAAAATCCCGACCTGTCTCATCATTGATTCTGTAGTCAAACTGTTGAAGGTATCCCAATTGAAGCGTGGTGTATTCGGATAATTTATAATTCAAATTAAGCTGTAGTCTATTTCTCTCAAAATAAGGTTCCTTGTCCGTAAAAAACAATTCGTTACTGACACTAGCTAAAAAACGATTATACCCTTTACTTGTATTTCCAAAAGGATAAGAAGCACTCAATCTATATCGAAACCGATTTCTATACCCGTTGGAAGTCCATCTTAATTCTGCTCTGTATCGCTGCTCAATTTTCAGCGAACCGACTGATTGAAAAAGGATCAACTGTGGCCAAAGACGGAATTCATCATTATTCTTAGGGAGTTTAAAATCTCCCCCTTCCCTATAAGTTTGATAACTGCCTGCCCCCAATGAAAACTGTACTGATTTATTCAATTTATAATTTACTCCGCCCTTGTATTCGTAATAATGAAAATCATTATAAAATGATAAAGAACGAATCTGCCCTTCAACAAACAAACTCATTTTTTCTCTATGATTATATTTGATATTGAAGATATTCCAGGATCCTAAACCTGTTTCTTGAGCATTGATCCCAGGCGATATAAACAAACCAACAAAAAGAAAAAAAATAGGAGCCCAATATCTGTAAAGCATATTATTTGTTGCTTGTAAGCTAAAGAAAGCTTTTCTCAAATCGCTGTCGGCAACAGCTCTGTTACTGGCATCGATGCATTACGCATTGCAATGCTTCTTACGGCTGTAGCAGCAAATGATTCGAATGCCTTTTTAGTAATTTGCTCTTCAGAAACCATAATCGGCCTACCACTGTCTCCACCCTCCCGAATACTTTGCACCAAAGGGATTTCACCAAGAAAATTCAATTCAAATTCCTCTGCCAGTTTTTTGCCGCCTTCTTTTCCGAATATGAAATATTTATTCTCGGGCAATTCAGCCGGCGTGAAATAACTCATATTTTCCACAAGACCAATAATGGGCACTTTGATTTGAGTTTGCGCAAACATAGCTACTGCTTTCTTCGCATCTGCAAGCGCAATATCTTGTGGAGTGGTAACAACGATTGCACCTGTAACCGGGACCGTCTGCACAAGCGTTAAGTGAATATCGCCTGTGCCGGGCGGCATATCTATAACCAGATAATCCAAGTCACCCCAAATAACATCTGTAATAAACTGACGAATGGCGCTGCTTGCCATAGGACCGCGCCATACTACGGCATCTTTTTCATTAACCAGTAAGCCTATACTCATAAACTGAATACCGTATTTTTCCATCGGCACGATCATAGGTTTACCATCCACTTCCGTCATTTTCGGACGCTCTCCCCTTACGCCAAACATAATCGGCACACTTGGGCCATATATATCAGCATCCATCAATCCCACTTTAGCACCTTGCTGCGCCAGAGAAATGGCGAGATTAGCACTAATCGTACTCTTTCCAACACCGCCTTTACCACTTACTACTGCAATGATATTTTTCACATTAGGCAATACCTGTTTGGGGTCCTTACGATTAGATGAAGTATTCGATGTGAAATTCACTTTAACTTTTGCGTCTTTATTGACCAACAATTTAATAGCATTCGTTGAAGCGTTGGCCATCAAATCCTTCATCGGACAAGCGGGGGTCGTTAATACTATGGTAAAGGAAACATTTTCTCCCTCAATCACAATATCCTTAACCATGTTAAGAGTCACCAGATCCTTTCCCAAATCGGGCTCCTGTACATTACGCAAAGCATCCAGCACTTGTTCCTGTGTCATTTTATAAAAAATTTAAATGATAATGAAATGCAAAATTAAACATCATTCCCATTGAATTGTTCTTTCCTGACCAGAATTAGGCTTATTTTTGAAATTAATGAAGCGGCTGCTTATCATATCCGGTCTGTTTTTTTTCACCAACCCACTCATGGCACAATTTGAATCCCTGAAAGATTCACTAGTTCAGTTGTATGGTATCGTGATGACAGCAGATAGCCTTCGCGGACTGCCATTGGTAACTGTTAAAATAAAAGATCAAAACAGAGGCACTTTCACCAATAATCAAGGAGTATTCAGTATAGTAGCAATGAAGGGAGATGTGATCGAGTTTACTTATGTAGGGTATAAGCCCAAAGTTGTTAATATACCGAAAAACATAGAAGGGAATCAGTATAGCATGATTCAGTTGATGGTAATAGATACAGTTTATCTTCCGGCTACCATTATCAAGCCCCGACCTTCTAGGGAACAGTTCGAACGTGAATTTGTGAAAACCCCTGTGCCTGATGATCAGCTGGAGATTGCAAGGCAGAATGCCAAAACCGCACAATCCAGAATCCTGCAACAATCACTTCCCAAAGACGGAAAAGAATCTTCAAATTATACGTTGCGGAACCAAGCTATGCGCACTTATTACTCCGGACAAATACAACCACAAGCCATATTCAGTCCACTTGCCTGGGCGGAATTCATACGGGCATGGAAAAGAGGAGATTTTAAGAATAAGAAATAAGAAGAAGGTTATCGCCCCCGAAAGCATTAGGGATATTGTCAGGCGAAGTCCACCTACGTAGTGGGCGGATTGTCCATTTATCTACTAAACCTCCAAACCCTAAACAACTAAACGTTCCAACATATTCAATTTGACGAACTTATTGCATTCATTTACATTTGCAGCGGTCAATAGACCAAGATTGATTGCCTAAATTATACTTATAATGAAAAAAATTTCAGTGATTGGTGCCGGCACCATGGGAAATGGGATTGCTCATGTATTTGCTCAGACAGGATTTGATGTAACACTTATCGACGTAAATGAAGCACAGTTACAAAAAGCCATACAAACCATCAGCAAAAATTTAGACCGTCAGGTAGCCAAAGGTTCACTTACAGAAGATCAGAAAGCCTCAGCACTATCTAACATTTCCACTACATCCGATTTAATTCAGGGTGTAAGCCAAGCAGAATTAGTTGTAGAAGCTGCCACTGAAAATATCAAACTCAAACTCGAGATCTTTAAAAATATCAGTCAGGCTGCTCCTACTAATTGCATATTGGCTACGAACACATCATCTATTTCCATCACACAGATTGCCGCAGTTACCAACAGAGCGGAGCACGTTATCGGGATGCACTTCATGAATCCCGTTCCTGTCATGAAGCTGGTGGAGATCATCAATGGTTACGCTACAAAAAAAGAGGTGACTGATACGATTGTCGAGTTGAGCAAACAATTGGGAAAAGTTCCATGTGTAGTAAATGACTACCCTGGCTTTATTGCCAACAGAATATTGATGCCGATGATTAATGAAGCTATCTACAGTTTGTTTGAAGGTGTTGCCGGCGTTTCGGAAATTGATACAGTAATGAAACTTGGTATGGCTCACCCAATGGGCCCTTTACAATTAGCAGATTTCATAGGACTAGATGTTTGCTTGGCCATATTACGGGTATTACATGATGGTTTTGGCAACCCCAAATATGCCCCTTGTCCTTTGTTGGTAAATATGGTTACTGCAGGAAAACTAGGCGCTAAAAGTGGCGAAGGATTTTATGAGTATACACCGGGCAGCAAAGAACTCGTGGTCAGTAAAAGCTTTTTATAATTAATGCCCTTATGTTTTTCATCCTGTCTAAAGTTTTATTATTTCTGATTCAGCCCTTTAACTGGATATTGATTATCGGCACTTATGCTCTGCTCACCAAAAACAAGAAACGTAAAAAGATAAGTAGCATTATCGCTGTCTCGTTTTTTCTGATTTTCTCCAATGCTTATCTGATTCAGCAGATTACTTTACACTGGCAAGCCCCTGAAAAAGAAATGAAACCGGGCGAGCAATATGAAGCAGGTATCTTGCTGACAGGTTTCGCCTCATTTAATGTGAATACAGGCAAAGCCTATTTTAAGGGCGCAAGTGACCGCTTTATTCAAACGGCAAAACTCTATCATCAAAAACATATCAAAAAAATTATTGTCTCCGGAGGCAA
>JBKCGY010000064.1:0-2772 GCA_046303015.1 Bacteroidota bacterium
GGTAAAAGATAGTTATAGCTCACTATTTAGGAATAAAAACAAATTCGCCTCCCATGATTCGATATGTGTTCTCATTAATTATAATCTCATGGCCTTCCATCATCGAAGCAATATTTACAATATCCTGCTCAATGGTATGAATACTTCCTTTAGTCTTCCATGCAATTAGTAAATAATCCAACAAAACCCTATCATAAACACCGCATAAAATGATGTGTACTGGAACGTTGAATTTATTTAACAACTCAATATCTTTTACTGGAGCATTATTATCCACGATCATTACTAACTCTTTAAATGGTGCAGCCATTTTTGTTCCCTTTATGAGCGCTTCCATATTATTTTCTGGACAATCTCCACCACCACCATTGGACGAAACCTTTGCCATGAGGTTTGCGAGTTCCTTTTTTCCCTCTGATTTAGAATAATAAATTCCTCCTGTTTGTCCGATTTTCTTTTCACTATCAGGCATGTTATTGCCATCATTAAAGAAAACGAACTGAAGATTTTTTTCATACTCATAGTGTAACTGATACCATAATGAAAGTTGAGCAGAGTAAGGACTCATACTTCCGGTAAGGTCACAAACAATAAGTTTGTCATTCCACTTATTTCGCTTAAGCGCAGATAAAACAACGGTGTCATTAAAAGACCGCACACTTTCAATGTAACGCCCGATTTCGCGTTTTCTTCCTTCTTCGGACGTTATGCCAAGTTTTTTGCAATATGTTGTGAATTTCTTTTCTTCATCTTTCAGTCTTTTTTCTTCAGCTGCGATGCGTTCGGCTTCGATTTTTTTTCTGCGCTCAATTTCTTTAGCCCCTAAATAACTGAATGTTATACTGATATTGGATGTGCCTTTCGAATAATCACATGCAATCTTTGCATAATTTTTATGGTGCTTGAAATTAAGTGTATAACTATCCCCTTTGGGCAGCCAAATAAATATTTTGCCCTGAAGATCTGTTGTGCCTTTAATACTTTTACCTCGCTTAATCCCCGTTAGGTAGAGCAATTCACCTGCCAATGGTTTGCCTTCAATATTTAGTAAGGTGATATGTGTAGCAGAAAAATATTCTTTATTAGCAGGAGTTTCCATAATTGCATTTTTTACAAAAAACGTATCCGGCATAACCGTAACTGATATGTCGAGCAATTCAACTTCAGCAGCACTCATTGCAAATGCTTTCTCTCTCGCAATCATATCGGGTGCATAAGTAAGTTTGCGTTCTGTTACCATCCCCGCTTTTTCAGGAACGCGAAGTTCTTTTGATTTTGAGTAATTGGAAACAGTTAGATCATAAACCGTATTGCAAGGAAGTTTAAATGTTGCCTCACCTTTTGCATCACTGACCATTTCAAATACAGTACCTCCCAATTTTGAAGTGAGCTTTACTGTTTGGTCTCTGTAAAAACCTCCATTTATATTTTTGAGTATAATTTTAACAAATGCTTCGCAGTCCTGTGAGTTGACGTTGGAAAACCAGAAAAAAAATAACTGAAGAATAATAATTGCTCTCATTTTATTTAATTTTATATGTATGTTATAGAAACGCATATAAGCAAGAAATATTATCTTAAAGACAAGCTAAATTTTGTAGGGCGAAAAAACTATGTTAACGTATTGCAGGCTGTACCGCAAAATGGAAGGATTCTTGGTTGATTTAAGGCGAAAACACATTATTTGGCATATGGTTAAGTAACGGGGACGTTTAAAACGATAAATATTCGACACAGCACAACTTTGAACAGAGCCCAAATGGTTATTACCTACAACTATTAAAAGCGACTCAGGTCTGCGTGCATTTTGCAACCTATATTAACAATTGCATTCCACTTATCCAATGTTGCATTTCTAATATCTTTTATAGTGAACTAAGTGGGGCCACATAAGCAACATTGTATGCCTTTGCTGTCAACGACTTCCTTTTCGATTTTATTGCCGTTTCCGTTTGTTGTGAGTTTTACAATACCTCTACTTACTTGGATGTTATATAGGATTAGTCGCAGCATATATTCAATAAATTGATCCTGCTGAAAAAATCTGAAATTCAGCAAATGACCAAGCAACATGACATAGCTTATACGCGTTGCGCGGTTGAAAACTCTTTAAAATATTAACAGGCAAATGTTGCGCAATACTTATATAATGAGCAAATTAAGACAAATCTTCTAACATTTCCCTTATGCACAACCTTCAAAGTTTTTTACAAAAAATCCAGAACGTGGTAAGCAGTTTTTTTCAGTTTGACGTTGATCGTTTGGGTAATTTTTCTTTTTATCCTAACAGGCCAAATGTTTCTGATATTGAAATAATTGCGCTATCAATTACTATGGAAGCAATTGGCATTTCCTCGGAAAACCTTCTTTTTTCCAAGCTTAAATCTGACTATCCTTTTCTTTTTGAGCGATTTCCTAATCGAAGGAATTTCAATAAACGGCGCAGAAAACTTCAGGATAAAATAGATAAAATCGCCCTTGATATGTCAGAAGAGCTGAGTCTGAATGAACGTACATTTAACGTTGATTCAACCCCAGCGCCTATTTGCAGAACTGTTCGAGCACCCAAGCTTCGAATAATGAAAGATGATGTGGACTTTCAACCTGCGTATGGTTACCAGGCAATCGATAAAACGCGCTATTTTGGCTTTAAACTACACATACTTGTATCATCAGCTGGTACTATTAAAAACTATATTCTAACTCCTGCAAATGTGCACGATATTAAAGTTGCAGAAGACCTTGCAGAAGCTTTTATACATGATTGTAACT
>JBKCGY010000065.1:0-2114 GCA_046303015.1 Bacteroidota bacterium
GGGCTGTTTTGTTTCCCTTTCTTACGTTTGCATCCTTTTATAAAGGGTGGATGATTTCCCAAACACTTTAATCGGTTCAGGTATTACGTGAAGTATTAATTACATCCATTTTGCCAAAAACCCATTGAATTCTTTTCTTAAACCCTTCAACACATTTACCAGGCTTGTGAATTCATCTTTTTTCTGGCTATGTTCACTTACCAGCGTCTCCGCTACACGGCCGGCATGCACTCTCGAATCTTCTACCACATGATGGATATGTTCGTAGATGCCATGACTTAATTCTTCTAGATTGTTTTTTTGAACGATCAGCTGGTTCTGAAAATGTTCTACATCAGCCATTACTTCTTTACCTGTATTCTTAAAAGCGACTTCTGCTAATCTTTTCTGCAGTACAGATAAGTCGTCTTTGTAGAAATCAATTGTTTTTAACCAGTCGAAATGTTCATAATTGAGCAGGGAGGCATTTACATAACGCATAGAGAAATATTTTTAAGGATAAATGATAATTACAATGCAAAAATGGAGAGCTTAACCTTATTAATGTATGACCCTGATCATTAAAAAAAGTGAGATTAAATAGGTGGGATCAATAAAAAAAATCCCGATCGAAACCGGGATTTTGAAAATAGAATAGTAATTAATTATTTATGGGAAGATACCTAACTCAGCATAGGAAACCGCCACTTTACTTATGGCTACCACATAGGCTGCTGTTCTCATATCCGGGATAGCCGGATTTTGTTTCCAGCAATCCATTACTTCATTTACTGCCGTAATCATCGTTTCTTCGAGCCCGCTATACACCAGATCCACTTCTTCCGGTCCGTGAAGGATATTCTTGCGAATACCTGAATCTACCGGTTTGCTGGTCAGTTTTTCCATCTGATCCAGCAGCACATTATTCTGATTTTCCATGAATCTTTTTTCCAGACGGCCGTAACGAACATGACTTAAGTTTTTCAACCACTCAAAGTAGCTCACAGTCACCCCTCCGGCATTAAGAAACATATCCGGCACCACCAATACGCCTTTTTTTGCAAACACCTCATCCGCCTCAGGAGTGAGTGGACCATTTGCCGCTTCCCCTATAATTTTTGCTTTTACTCTGGGTGCATTTTCGCCATTAATTACATTTTCCAATGCAGCGGGGATCAATACATCACAATCTAATTCAAGTGCATCTGTATTTTTTGCCAGATTGGTTGCTCCGGGAAAGTTTAAAATCGATCCGGTTTCTTTACGATGCTTGAATACCGCATCATAATCTAATCCATCTTCATTATAGATGGCACCTTCATATTCGGCAAGACCGATAATTTTTGCGCCTGCCTGATGGAAAAATTTAGAGGTATAGTAGCCTACATTTCCCAAGCCTTGTACTACGATTCGTTTGCCTTCCACCCCGGTTTTTAATCCCATCTTACTCATTACATCTTCCATCATCAGCACTTCCCGGATGCCATAAAAAACACCCAATCCCGTTGCTTCTCTTCTTCCTCTTACTCCGCCCTGAGTGACAGGCTTTCCTGTTACACAACCTGCAGCGTCAAGTTCTCCTGGCTTCATCGTTTGATAGGTGTCTACGATCCATGCCATCTCTCTCTCTCCAGTTCCATAGTCGGGTGCCGGTACATCTGTACCTGGCCCAATAAAATTCTTTTTGATTAACTCAGTGGTGTAACGACGTGTAATTTTTTCAAGTTCGTAGGCGGAATATTTTTTGGGATTAATCTTTATCCCACCTTTCCCTCCTCCAAAAGGAACATTTACGATGGCGCATTTATAAGTCATCAAGGCAGCTAACGCCATTACCTCATCTTGATTCACTTCTGCTGCAAAACGAATCCCGCCTTTGCAAGGGGTTTTGTGGTGAGAGTGCTGTACCCGATAGGCTTCGATGACTTCAATTTGACCGTTATCCATTTTAACGGGAAATTTCATCTGATACACACTGTTGCAGGCTTTGATCTGTTCCAGAAGCCCTTTGTCTAACTGCGTAAAGGAAGCGGCTTTATCAAAGCTTTTCTCTACGCTTTCAAAAAAGCTGTAATGTTGATTTGACATAACAATCGTTGATTTTAGGATATAATAAAGAACTTATTTTTTTTCTT
>JBKCGY010000066.1:0-12917 GCA_046303015.1 Bacteroidota bacterium
GGGAATCCTTTTCGAAGATAAGCCTCCATAATGGGATGTACTTCCAACATCAGATTCTTATGTTTTTGCATAAGCAGATAGTTGAGGTTTTTTTCAATCTCATCCTCAAGTACAAGGGTTGAGGACACCTTCCCACTGCCGCTACAACTTGGACAGATCTCTTGTGTATTAATATTCACTTCGGGTCTCATACGCTGACGCGTTATTTGCATTAGCCCGAATTTGGAAATCTGAAGAATAGCATGCTTTGCACGATCCGCTTTCATCAGTTGCTCCATCGCTTCGGCTAGTTTGCGCTTATTATCGGGCAATTTCATATCAATAAAATCTACCACAATAATGCCACCTATATCTCTTAAACGAAGCTGACGAGCAATTTCTGCAGCAGCTTCCAGATTGGTCTGTAATGCATTTTCTTCCTGATTAGCACTTACACTTTTATAACCACTATTTACATCGATTACGTGCAGCGCTTCGGTATGCTCTATGACCAGATACGCTCCGCTCGCGAGGTTTACCGTTTTACCGAATGAAGATTTAATTTGCTTAGTGATCCCAAAAATATCGAAGATCGGACTGCCATTCTGATGACAACTAACAATATCTACTTTATCAGGAGCAATTTTTTGAATATATGATCTGGCATCCTGATAAATATTTTTATCATTTACCACAATGCGATTAAAATCCGCATTGAGCAGATCACGTAAAATACTGGTCGTTTTATCTTTCTCTCCTAAAATCTTGGAAGGAGGAACCGCATTCTTAAGATTTTGCTGAATTTCTTTCCAGGTAGATACTAAATGATTAATATCATCATGAAGTTCTGCTGTGTTTTTTCCCTCGGCGGCGGTCCTGACAATGACTCCAAAATTTTTCGGTTTGATGGACTCCACGATTTTTTGAAGACGCTTGCGTTCATCACCTGAATGAATTTTCCGGGAAACTGCCACGATATCATTGAAGGGCGTAACCACTACAAAGCGGCCGGGAAGAGAAATCTCACAGCTTAATCTAGGGCCTTTGGCCGCAATCGGTTCTTTAAGAATTTGTACCAGTACAGAAGGTTTGCCGCCAAAAACCTCACCAATCTTCCCTGTTTTTAAGATTTCAGCTTCATTCCTGAAGTTGGAAAAATCAAGAATAACATCTTCTTTTTGATTGATGTTTTGCTGCGTAAATTTTATAAGAGAGTGGATATACGGACTTAGATCGGTATAGTGGAGAAAACCGTCTTTTTCAAATCCTACATCCACAAAGGCAGCATTCATACCCGGGACAAGTTTTTTGACCTTTCCCAGATATAAGTCTCCTACCGTAAAACTCGCATTATGACTTTCCTGATGAAACTCAACGAGATTTTTGTTTTCAAGTAATGCAATTTCCACCCCAGTTGGGGCTGCATTAATGATCAGTTCCTTGTTCACGATTTGCGTCTTTTTATTGAACCATCTTACCTCACCTGATCAAGGAAGGATGCCATCTGTGCAGTCATTAATACAAGCAACCATTAATTCACTGCACGGCAACAGAAAGCTAAGCCGATATCAGGCCTCATCGCAGAAGATTACTTATTCTTCTTCTTATGACGATTCTTTCTCAGACGCTTCTTACGCTTATGGGTCGCGATCTTATGACGCTTTCTTTTTTTACCGCAAGGCATACTAAATAAGATTTTTGTTCAGTTAATAATTATTTTAATGTTTCTATATAAGCTTCCAGCTGACGGATCATCTCCGGATTGCCTTTAAACTTTCCGACTGCCTCCAATCGTTTTACCGTTTGGATAAAAGCAGCATATTGCATTTTGGCATTCTCTTTGTCACCTTTCTGTACCAGCAGATCAGCCAGTCGCAAACGGGCCTCAAGATGATCATTATCCAAGGTAACAACTTTAGTGAACCGCTCTATCGCTTTCTCCGTCTGGCCACTTATCGAGGCACCTATCCCCAACATATATTGTGCGTATATGTTGTTCGGATCTTTTTCCGCCACATCCCGAATCAGCATTATTCCTTTCATGGGAGGCTCATTACCGCCGCCACCAAAGAAATAGCAACTCCCTAATCCGATGGAGGTGGAATCATTATTGGGATTCAACCGTTTTGCTTTTTCAAATAACTCTTTAGCCTCTTTGGCCAACCATGTCCGTAAGCCGGGCTCCTCAACTGAAGGAAGCTCTGCCAACATCAAATGGGCTGCAAAGGTGAGGTTTTTCTCGGAATTTTCCAACTTAGACAACTCCGCTAGGTACTTTACATATGGAACAAATGCGCCTACACTGTCTTTCCAGAAGTCTGACAACAAATGATACTGATGAATTTTACCCTCAGTATCAGCCCCTGAAAGCCCCTTTTCGATAGCATTTATCTTAGCAAGCTGAGCTTGAGTTAGCTTTTTTTTGGACACTTCGAGCATTTCCTCAAATGAGATACCTTCCGGTGCTTTTTTATTAACAGGTGAGGGTATTGGGTCGGATGCAACCTTGGGTGTTGTTCTTCCAAAAAAGAAAAGCAAAGCCACTATTGTTGCAGCTGAAATTGTAATAATAATCTGTTGTCTGTTCACTTTGATAATTTGAACAGCAAAGCTAACTGAATAAAAAAAAATCTATGCGGATGTTTTGGAAGAAGCGTGATGATTCTCCTTTACCTCTTGAACAAACTCTTTTGCGGGCTTAAATGCCGGTATAAAATGCTCGGGTATATGAACAGCCGTATTTCTTTTGATATTTCTACCGATTTTGGCCGCACGTTTTTTGGTAATAAAACTGCCAAAGCCTCTGATGTAGATGTTTTGCCCTTTAGATAAAGATTCTTTCACCTCTTTGAACATTGTCTCAAGTGTAATCAACACATCCACCTTAGGTATTCCTGTTTTTTCTGAAATTTGGTTAACTAAATCAGCCTTTCTCATGAAATGGGTTTTAAATTTTCTAAAGCAAACAAATGATTGTTTGCGATAAAGATGCAAAAAAAATTTATACTAGAAAAATATTAAAATAACTCCTTGAAAATTAATCATGTTTTTCATTGTATTCTTGCTTAATATAAAGTTTTGAAATTAATCAGTTTCCATGAAATTATCCAATTTGTTTAATAAAAAATCAGTAAACTTTAAACACAATCTTTTGCTTTGGCATTCAAATCAAAACAAAAGAGAGATGCCATGGAAAGGGATTAAAGATATTTATAAAATATGGCTGAGTGAAATCATTTTACAACAAACACGGGTAGAGCAAGGGCGTGCTTACTACAACAGATTTATCGAAACATTTCCCACCATACAAGATCTGGCTGCAGCACCCGAAAGATCAGTCATGAAACTTTGGGAAGGTCTGGGCTACTACTCCAGATGCCGAAACCTGCACTTTACTGCCAAATTTATTGTAAAGGAACATAAAGGAATATTTCCGGACACCTATGAAGGGTTACTTGCTTTGAAAGGGGTGGGACCCTATACTGCTGCTGCCATCGCTTCATTTGGATTCAATATCCCAAAAGCAGTGGTTGATGGAAACGTGATAAGAGTATTAAGCCGGTATTTCGGCTTGGATGAGCCGATAAACGCAACATCCACAAAAAAATTACTGACAGATCTGGCTGAACGATGTCTCGATTCAAAACAACCCGGAACCTATAATCAGGCAATCATGGATTTTGGAGCAACGGTGTGCAAGCCCGTAAGTCCACTTTGCTTAGCATGTCCACTCCATACCCATTGCGAAGCCTACCGGTTACATAAGGTTGATCAATTGCCTCATCGCTCTAATAAAATCACTAAAAAAACACGTTGGTTTATTATCAAAATCATTCAATGCAAGCAATATTATGCTATTCATCTTAGGCCGACAGGGGATATTTGGGCAGGCTTATATGCTTTTCCCATGACGGAACAACCGTCTAAAAGAGCATGGGCCACTTCCATAAAGGATCTGGCTTCCCATTCAGAAGACGCAATCCAATGTAAGCAGGTATATCATCAGCAACTAACCCACCAAACCATATATGCAGGGGTTATAAGATTGAAAATAAATAAGAGAGCAGATGCCTCAAATGATCTACAATGGGTTCATCAAAAGAAAATAGCTGAACTGGCATTCCCCCGAATATTCCGAGATATCTTACAAAAGGAAAACCTGATTCTATAGAATATAAACACTGACAAGATATAATGATTCATGAGTTAATATATACTTTTGCCTCTGAAACAAGGAGCCACATGTTCATTTCTGAACCTATTCATATACATTTTCTTTTCTATACTGAATTTCTTTCGGCCAACAGACAAGGCCTGTCCGTACTGGTCGCTTTACTGCTTGGTCTGTTTTTTTTATCTTTCATAACCGGAGGTTCTAAAACAGCTTTTCTTGCGCTAAAACAAAAAGATGTAAATCTTTTCAAACACAAATCAGATGAAAATGCAAAAAGGATCGTTAGGCTTTTGGACCAACCCGCACTATTGGTGCAGCTATTACAAATTGCACATTTAATTCTAAACAGCGGTATCGTAGTTTTATTAAATTATATAATTGATGCCCTTCTAGGCTTTCAACATGCCATCCCATTTCTTGAAATCACAATCAAGATCATCATCATCACGACAATTGTGTTACTATTATGTGAAATGATCCCCAGAGTTTGGGCACACCATCACACCCTTTCTTTCATTTCTTTCGCATCATGGTGGTTAGAAAAAATTGTTGTTCCGATTTTTAAACCGGCCGTACTACGTATTCAATCGATAACTCATAAAATTGAAAAGAAAGGCAATAAAAATATGGCAGAGGCTTCGGCAGATGAAGAACTCGTAAATGCCATCGACAGAATGACAGAAGAAGAAGCCAGTGCTGAAGAAAAACAAATTCTAAAGGGCATTCAGAAATTCAGCAATATTACAGTCAGGCAAGTAATGCGTTCCCGACTCGACGTAAGCGGAATTGAATGGAATGCTTCATTCATGGCTATTATCGAACAAATCACCGATCAAAACTATAGTCGTTATCCCGTATACGAAAGCAACCTGGACGAGATCAAAGGCATCCTACAAACCAAAGATCTGCTTTCTCATCTTGATGAAAATGATGATTTCAACTGGCGTCAATTCATACATCCCGCCTTATTTGTACCAGAACAAAAACTGATTGAAGATCTCTTGAAAGAATTTCAAACAAAAAGAATACACATTGCAATCGTGGTAGATGAATTTGGTGGTACCAGTGGCCTGGTGACCTTGGAAGATATTCTCGAAGAGATTATTGGCGAAATAAAAGACGAGTTTGATGAAGATGAATCTATGAACAAAAAATTAGATGATCATAATTATCAGTTTGAAGGAAAGACGATGATCCATGAAGTGTGTAAAATGATGGATATACCAATGGATACTTTTGATCAGTTAAAAGGAGAAAGCGAATCACTGGCTGGCCTGGTACTGGAAATTGCAGAACGTTTGCCCAAAATCAACGATATAATTGAATCTGATGGATTTTCCTTTACCGTACTTGACATTGGAGAAAATAGAATCAAAAAAGTTAAAGTCACAATAAGTTCTCAATAAATAACATTTAAGAAAATCAATCATTGAAAGAGAATTAAAATAAACAGATGAGTCGCCATTTTTTACTTTACATTTTTATACTTGCATTGTTTTCTTGCCATGAAATTTATACACCAAAGCCCAAAGGATATTTTAAAATAGATTACCCTGAAAAAAAGTATGTTGTGTTTAATGAGCCGGGCTATCCCTATTCATTTGAGTACCCGGTATATGGTAATGTTCTTAAAGACAGCACCTTTTTTGATAGCATAGCAGAAAATCCCTATTGGGTAAATGTTGATTTCCCTGAATTTGGAGCTAGATTTCATCTTAGTTACAAATCAATGAATAAGAAAGAGCAAGTCAACTTATTGATACAAGATGCATTTAAAATGACAGGGAAACACAGTATTAAAGCATCCTATATTGATGAGATACCCTTAGAGGAAGGCCCCGGAAAATATGGATTTATTTTTGATGTTGGAGGTAATGCAGCAACAGGAAAACAATTTTACATTACTGATAGCACCCATCATTTCATCAGAGGCGCGCTCTACTTTGAAGCCACTCCAAACTTTGATTCTATCAGTCCTTCAGAACAGTTTTTATATAAAGACATGCAGCATATGATCAAAACGCTGCAATGGAAAAATTAATTCAATTCATTATCTCGTCATTTTTTTGTCATGATGTCAACGCTTACATTTTCATTGGTTCAAACGAATCTGCATTGGGAAAACAAGTTGGCGAACATTCAAATGTTGACGGACAAATTAAATGAGTTAACTGCGCACGGACATGTTATTGTATTACCTGAAATGTTTACGACTGGTTTTTCGATGCAACCTTCCTTATTCGCTGAAAATACGCATGGCAGCAGCATTCAATGGCTACAAGAAACCGCAAAACAAAAAAAATCAATTATTACGGGAAGTATTATCATAGAAGAAGAAAACAACCATACTAAATCTTATTACAACAGACTGATATGGATGCAGCCGGATGGCAAAATGGGTTATTATGACAAAAGGCATTTGTTTAGTATGGCGGGCGAGGATCAACATTATACCCCGGGAGAAAAAAGAGTTTTGTTTTCAGTAGGTGGATGGAAGATCTTACCTCTTATATGCTATGACCTTCGATTCCCGGTTTGGTCTCTTCAGCAATGGTCTGATAAAGGCGATTCTGAATATGATGTCTTATTATATGTTGCCAACTGGCCGGAAAAAAGAATTTATGCCTGGCGCGCGCTCCTGATTGCAAGAGCCATTGAAAACCAATGCTATGTAGTAGCGGTAAACAGAATAGGTAACGATGGAAACCATATATCACATAATGGGAATAGCATGGTCATCGATCCTAAGGGTGAAGTTATCTTTGAAAGTATGGATGAGGAGATCATTAAAACAGTAACCTTATCCAAAGCGCATCTCAATCAATGTAGACAACAATATCCGTTTCTGAAAGATGGAGATCATTATCAGTTGCTGAACAACTGATGAGTCATTTTTTCGCGAATCATGGTTTCGGCCTTTATCATTTTTACATCCTTGTTGAGCCGGATCGACTCTGAGGCAGGCTTGATTTCGATATCCGGCATTACACCACGACCATTATTATTCCCTTCTCTTTTATTTATGATCCGATAAACCGGCAATCTCATTCTAAGTCCGGTATTGCCTAGGATTACATCCGGAATAAATATTCCATTATTACCATAAGCCCCTCCACCGCTTTCTTCACCAACTAAAGTGACGTTGGATAAACCTTTTACAGAAGCTAAAAACATAGATGTTGCGGAAAAAGATAGCCCCCCTGTTAATATATATACATTACCCCTGAAATGATATTTATGCGGATGATATGTCTTACCGGCAAAAAGCAAAAAACGTCTTGATCCATCCGGCAATTTTTTATTTAGCCAGTTCATGGCAATATTGATCCACACCTTTTTTCTGACCCTTACATTGGCTTCTTTAGGAACTTTTATTTTGGGATAGGGTGTAATAATTGAATCAATATATACAAAAGATGCTTGGTGTATCATTTTTGCCAGCAGCAGCGAATTTGAAATAAGTCCGCCGCCATTATTTCTCAGATCAATAATCAGATTAGAAATTTCATTTTCCTTAAGATATTTAAATTTTTCTTTAATGTACTTTTTATTAAGATCATGGGAGAATGTATTCAATTTTAACATAGCATATTGCCGATTCGTATCCATCCAAAAACTCCTGATCAATTCCTGCCGTAAAATCTTTGTTGGAGGGGTTAGCTTTTTGACTTTTCTTAGTGAGATAGCTCGCAGTACAGTATCGGCAAAAGGATTATAAAATGGAAGTGTAGACCTATGTATGTTTCCACTAACATCTTTATACTCCAAAACATATGATGAGTCCAAAGGGAAACGGCTATTATAAAAACGACTAAAATTATTGCTGATCAACTGATAACTGAATGTTCGAGAATATCCATCTACGGGTATTAACGGAAACAATGTATCGATGAGCTGTTTTGCAGACATCCCATTCACAGAAACAACAGACGTACCTCTGGCAAGTACGGAATCGGTTCGATTAAAGTTGGAGGCGACCACCAATGTAGAATCATCTACAATCTTTAAAGAAAGAGGGAAGCCGGAAGGCGCTTTCCATGAAATATACCGGCCGTATATTTTTGAATGCTGAACAGAGGTGTGTCCGCATCGTATCACCGATAATACTTGATTAAATACATTGCGTATTTCCGGCTCAGTCATGGAATCTTTAATCGCGAGCTGTCCTTTTGTAAATGCGTTAGTAAGTGATGCGGAATCGGTATACCAGTATAATGAAGGGTGATTTTTTTTTAATACCAGTTCGATATCTCGTAAATCTTTCTGTATAGCCGCCGCCGGATATTTTTTATAAGGAGAAAATCGGTTTACTGCTGCTGTCTTGCAACCTGTAAGCCACATCAGCAACAGTAAAAGAAATAATGGTAAGCGTTTCCCCTTTTTCATTTAATCATTTAAAAGCATTCCATCCCTGGGCCATCAGGGGATATTGATTTCCTCCTTTGGTAATGATGCAGGCGCCCTTTTCATCTTCAGTCATGTACCCAATTACACTAATGCCTTCCGCTTCTTTGATCTTTTCATAATCAGCCTGGCTGATCGTAAATAACAATTCATAATCTTCTCCTCCACTCAAGGCACAGGCAGTGGGATCCATCTCCAGTTTATAGGCAAACTCACGTGTATCATCATGAACAGGTATCTTCTCTTCATAAATGACAGCCCCCAAACCACTTTGCTTACAAATATGCAGTACTTCGCTGCTTAATCCATCACTAATATCCATCATAGCGGTGGGTCGAACATGAGCCGACTTAAAAAAATCAATGATGTCTTTTCTTGCTTCCGGCTTCAACAATCTACCGACTATGTATTTTCTGTTTTCAAGATCGGGTTGTACTTCGGGCGACTCCAGAAATATTTTCTTTTCTCGCTCCAGTAGTAATAAACCAAGATAGGCAGCCCCTAAATCTCCCGTTACACAAATCAAATCTCCTTTTTGTGCCGTGCTTCTCCTCACATAAGTGTCAGGTTCTGCTTCTCCCAAAGCTGTTACACTGATCACTAATCCTGATTTAGAAGATGTAGTATCTCCTCCAATCAGATCCACCCCATACTGTTCACAGGCATAATACACCCCTTCATATAATTCCTCTACGGCTTCCACACTCATCCGGTTACTTAATGCCAGACTGATAACAATTTGAGTGGGAATAGCATTCATTGCATAAATATCGCTAAGATTAACAACCACTGATTTATACCCCAAATGCTTGAGTGGTGTATACATTAAATCAAAATGGATACCCTCCATTAGTAAATCAGTAGAAACGACCGTCTGCTTCCCATAATGATCAATGACGGCCCCATCATCTCCTACACCCAAAACAGATGATGCATTTTGAAGTTCTATATTTTTAGTGAGATAATCTATCAATCCAAACTCACCTAAATCGGAAATCTCAGTTCTTTCTTCTGACATATGTGTTATTTATGATGTTATATTTCCCTGAATCCATTGCAGTAATTCTTCATGAATAACTCCATTGGTGGCCACAATTTTTGGCTGATAGGGTGAAAATGCTTCTCCTTCAAAATTAGTAACCTTTCCGCCGGCTTCTTCTACCATTAAAAAGCCAGCTGCACTGTCCCATGCCTGTAAATGGTGCTCATAGAATCCATCAAAACGCCCTGCTGCCACCCAACATAAATCTATAGCCGCACTACCTAATCTTCTCACAGGGATCCCTTTTCTAATCAATCTTTCAAAAACTTCCAGAGGACCATTGGTCTGATCAAGATAGGTATAAGGAAATCCGGTAACGAGACAAGATCTATCCACTTTAGATTGCGTGCTAACCTGAATCTTTTTGCCATTTAATGTAGCACCATTCCCTTTTTCAGCAACAAACAGCTCTTGCATAAAAGGGTTGAGCACCACGCCGGCAACCATTTCTCCATCCTTCTCTACACCTATACTCACACAACAGATAGGTATATTATTGGCAAAGTTGATCGTACCATCAATAGGGTCGATGATCCATTTAAATGTACCCTCATTTTGTAAAGCTCCGCCTTCTTCACCCAAAATGGAATGATCAGGAAAATGGCAACGTATAACTTCAATAATCTCTTTTTCTGAGGCATGATCTGCCTCCGTAACCAGATTGTTGAGTCCTTCTTTATTACTGATTTGATAAGATTGGCCGAAATACTTCCGTAATTGGGTTGCTCCGGCTTCTGCCGCCTCAAGCATTACCTGTAAAATCATACGCAAAGATAAATCATGATCGACTGCTTTCTGACAGTTAGAAAAAATTAGTGCTTAACGGCAGTTAAGACTTATTTTGCATATGTAAATCCCGTTCTGCAAAGAAAGTTCATGGAATTATCAGTCATCATCGTTAATTATAATGTCCGTTATTTTCTGGAACAATGCCTTTATTCCGTTCAACAAGCGATGAAGGGCATCAATGGGGAAGTCTGGGTGGTGGACAATGCCTCTCAAGATGGAAGCCTTTCTTATTTAGCACCCAAATTTCCATGGGTACATTTTATTCGTAACGAAGAAAATACAGGGTTTGCAAAAGCCAATAACCTTGCCCTTAGATCTGCCGGCGGGGACCTTGTTTTGTTTTTAAATCCGGATACTATCGTTCCGGAAGACTGCTTTGCCAAATGCATTCATTTTTTTAATACCCATCCTGATGCTGGGGCCATCGGAGTAAGAATGCTGGATGGGAACGGACAATTTCTGCCGGAAAGTAAGCGATCATTC
This sequence comes from Bacteroidota bacterium, assembly GCA_046303015.1. Lineage (GTDB taxonomy): Bacteria > Bacteroidota > Bacteroidia > Chitinophagales > Chitinophagaceae > Lacibacter. Next base: position 10,872 of record JBKCGY010000066.1, read on the forward strand.
CCTTCGCCGTTGGTTTCATTGTTCAAACTAACAGGACTATCAGCCCTGTTCCCAAGATCGAGAGTTTTTGGAAAATATCATCTTGGCTATCTGGATCAGCATCAGACTCATCAGGTAGATGTATTGGCCGGCGCATTTATGATGGCAAGAAAAAAAGTGCTGGACATAACTGGGGGATTTGATGAAAATTTTTTCATGTATGGAGAAGATGTGGACCTGAGTTACCGTATTCAATCAACGCAGGATCGTATTAGCGGCATTCCATATAAAAATTACTATTTACACGATCCGGCTATTCTTCATTTTAAAGGAGAAAGCACCAAAAAAGGCACCCTTAATTATGTGCGGATGTTTTATCTCGCAATGAGTCAATTCGTACAGAAACACTATTCCGCATCCAAAGCCGGCATTTTTAGTCTGCTCATCACTGGTGCCATCTGGTTCAGAGCTTTGATCAGCATCATGAAACAGATCATCAAAAAAACCGGCCTTCCGGTTCTTGATGGAATGTTGATCTGGATGATGTTCTGGATCACCAAAAAAATATGGGGAATCTTTGTGAAACCGGACATTTACTTTTCAAGATCTCTTATCAATTTTTCATTTTCCGGATTTTCAGTTTTGTTTTTATTGGTAAGTTACTATACTGGATTATATCAGAAAAAATTCCAGTATCGCGATCTATGGAAATCGGGATTAAGTATGATGCTCATCCTACTTGCCATATACTCTCTCCTCCCTGAGTATTTACGTTTTTCAAGAGGAATCGTTGTGCTGGGATCGGTGATGAGTATTTTCTGCCTGGCTCTATGGAGAAATATATTGCTGAGTCTGGGAGTCATAAGCCTTCCAGAAACTGAAGAGGATACTTATACATTATTAGTAGGTACAAAAAAAGATACATTGCATATAGCATCACTGATAAAAAAATACAGAACGCATGACCCCATCAAAGGAGTTATTAGTCCGATTCATGAAGAAGGCTGCTTGGGGACTACCGATCAATTGCAGTATATCATCAAAGGTTTGCCCGTACGCGAACTGATATTCTGCGAAAGCCAATCACTTCGTTTTACGGATATCATTCATTTTTATGAGGCATGCCCCCAACACATCAAATTAAGAATACACAGCAGCAACAGCCATTCAGTCATTGGCAGTGATTCAAAATTTGACTCCGGAGAAACGATTGGAGGACCCTCTTATCGTATCGCAAAACCAATTTACAGAAGAAGCAAGCGATTGATGGATGTTATTATGGCATTACTATTCTTTATCACTATCCCCATCCATTTCTTCGCGAATCGAAAGCCTTGGGGTTTGATAAAAAATTTATGCCGGGTCATATTCGGTAAAAAAACATGGGTAGGTTACTATGAGATTGACCAAAAGGAATTGCCGGTATTACCTCGGGCCGTACTTGGGCCCACTGGTTTACCTGCTTCTGCAGATCATCTGAATACAGAAGCGAAAAAAAATGCCAATGAATGGTATGCATCACAATACGAATGGACCTATGATCTCGCCGCCATTTTTCAACATTATCAGAATTTAGGTCTTTACTAACAGGCTTAGGCTTATTTTTGTCGACATTTGCAGATTGTTATGTCGCTTATAGAATTTAATTTACCGAAGTATGTATCCCGTGCACTCAATCTGCCGGAAAATTCGCCGAAGCGTCAACAGATCAAAGTGCTTAAAAAGATCCTGAAGAAAGCGGGACACACTGCGTTCGGGCAGCAATATCATTTTGATGAGATTTTGAATAGTCGACACCCCGGAAAAAAATTTCAGGAGAAAGTACCCGTTTTCGATTATAATAAAATTTACAACGAGTGGTGGTGTCGTGCCATTGAAGGTGACACCGATGTTTGCTGGCCGGGAAAGATCAAATACTTTGCGCTCAGTTCCGGTACCAGTGAAGCATCCAGTAAGTATATTCCCATCACCAATGAACTCATGCAAGGGAATCGGGTAACCATGATCAAGCAACTGCTCAGTCTTCGTAATTACGATAATCTTCCTGTAAAAAGTTTGGGTAAAGGA
>JBKCGY010000067.1:0-2488 GCA_046303015.1 Bacteroidota bacterium
TGGCAATAAAAAGTGATAATACAATCAGAAGTATGTGATTCCACTTTCTAAAATAAACATAAGCGCATAACATGCCTAAGGAAAACGCTGGCAAGTAAGTAATGGTATGCTGATACGTACTCAGATTATTATATGTAGCATAATTCATGAAAAGAACATAACAAATCAGTAATAATAATACATACAATATTAAATACCGATCGAGTAAAAAACTGAACAAAATAAAAAGTATATAAAATTGTTCTTCAACAGCAATAGACCAAAAAAATTTAAAATAAAACAAGCAGTCAGCCGTATCATAATTAGATAAAAAAAATAAATACAAAAGTTTGTTTGCAGGAAGTGATATATTAAAATCAAGATAATTAGCAATAAAAGGAAGTAACAAAAAAGAAAAAATAAGAATCAAATAATACAAAGGAAAGATTCGTAATGATCTTCTCAAAAATAAATTTCTTCTAGAAAAAAAACCATTTTTTTCAATTTCTATAAGTGCTAGATATGTTAATAAAAAGCTTGATAATACAAAAAAGAAATGGACTCCTAAATAACCGTACATGAAATGCGGAGTCGTATGAAAAAGAAATACAGAAAAAAAAGCAAAAAATCTAAGTGTATCTAAACCTTCTATTCGGGCCATTTTTTTCTTTTGATCATATTGATATTACTAATAATCTGTGGATATAAAAATTCATTACAAAAGAATGTCAGCAATAATACTTCTATTTTTCATCAACCTTGGCACCTTATGCTGCCCTCCCAGCTTCCCTTTTCGCTGAAGCCAGGCATGAAAAGTTCCTTTTTCTACCGCATGCACTACCGGTTTGCGTAAAGCTAAGTCTTTATGTCTCTTGGCCTCATAATCACTATTTACACGCTTCAGCGCCATATCCAGTTCATACACGAAATCATCCATCGACTGTGGCATTTTTTCAAACTCAATCAACCACTCATGAGCACCGATGCCTTCATCGGAATAATAAAGAGGCGCAGCGGTATATTCATTTACAATTGCTCCGGTTTGACTGCTTGCGTATGCAATAGAACTATCACTGTTATCTACGATCAACTCTTCACCAAAAGCATTGATAAAATGCTTCAGTCTGCCTGATACTTTAATACGATATGGCTGTATAGAAGTGAATTGTATGGTATCGCCTACAATATATCTCCATAATCCACCGTTCGTAGAAATAATCGGCGCATAATTCTTACCTAATTCTACCTGATGCAGCCCAACGGTTTCCGGGTATTTTTTACCGTATTCTTCTAAAGGCATAAACTCATAGAATATACCATGATCTGTAAACAATAGCATTCCCTCCTCATCGGGCTGATCCTGGGCTGCAAAAAATCCTTCACTGGCATTATACATTTCCAGATAGTTAATGGGCTTGCCGATGAGTTGCTGCATTTGATCCCGATAAGGAACAAACGAAACACCTCCGTGCAGATATAACTCAAGATTTGGCCAGACTTCACCGATATTTTTTTTGCCGGTTATCTCCAGTATACGCCTGAACAACACGATGGTCCAGGTAGGCACACCCGAGATCGAAGTGATATTTTCGGGGATTGTGCTGAGTGCCATTTTCTCGATTTTGCTTTCCCATTCACTCATCAAGGCAATGCTCAGATCGGGTGTACGGATCCAGTTACTCCAGAAAGGTGCATTCTGCATCAATACGGCACTAAGATCTCCAAAATGAATATCTTCATTCAGAGAGGCCACCTGATGGCTACCGCCTATTACCAACCCTTTACCGGTCAAAAGACCGGATGCCGGAAAATTGTGATAATATAAAGTGAGCACATCCTTGGCTGCTTTATAATGTCCCTCTTTTAAACTCTCTTCACTTACCGGAATAAATTTACTTTTATCGGACGTAGTGCCACTGCTTTTAGCAAACCAGTTGATCGGCGTAGGCCATAGAACATTCTCCTCCCCATTCATCATCCGCTCTATATATGGTTTGATGTCCTCGTATTCATGCACAGGCACCGTTTGTTTAAATTCTTTTACGTTGAAAAGGCGGGCAAAATCATAAAATTGACCTAACTGTGTGTATTGTGCGGTGGTTACGAGATCCTGTAATACCTCACGCTGCGCCTCGGCCGGATGGAGCATCCAACTCTCTATTCTCCACATACGCATGCGGGCAAGACGGGATATGGCTGGACTGAGCAATTTCATGATCCGTTCTTCAAGTTATAAAAGATCCTTGATTTATTATAATTAAATGACAGATGTATCTTGTGTGGTATCCTGAACACTTTCGTGCAGATAATCTTTCCGTTTCAATTCAAAGTTTCTGCCCAGATAAAGGCGGCGCACCTGCTCGTCTGCAGCCAACTCTTCTGCGGTACCATGCTTGAAAATTTTTCCATCGATCAGCAGATAGGCTCTATCACAAATAGACAGGGTTTCGGTTACATTATGATCGGTAATGAGGATACCGATATTTTTATATTTTAATCGGGCAACAAC
>JBKCGY010000068.1:0-4288 GCA_046303015.1 Bacteroidota bacterium
GTTTGCCCTCCCAGTAAGCGGTGTTATGTTGGCTTCGGTTATTGGGTAATGCAAAGTTGGAAATCTCATAATGTTCATATTCGGTCTGCTCCATAAAATCCATCAGCATCATAAAGTGCCGGCTTTGTTTTTCGTTTTCAACGTCGATAGCAGCTTGTGTTCTTTTTAATTTACCGAGTGGCGTTTTGGGTTCAACTGTTAATGCGTAACAAGAGATATGAGGAATTTTTTGTTCGCTGATCCACTGAAGGGTTTTTGCCCATTGGTCATCACTGAGCAGGGGTCCTCCATAAATAAAATCGGCAGAAAGTTTTTTAAAACCTGCATGTCTTGCTTTGGCTAATGCCGTCAGCGCCTCTTCAGCGTTATGCGCACGGTTCATCCATTTTAATTCATCATCGTATAAGGATTGAATGCCAATACTGAGACGGTTGATGCCGATTGCTTTCCATTGGGCAAGGGTTGTTTCATTCAGGTCGTCGGGATTCGCTTCGAGTGTAATTTCGAGGTCAGCTGACATATTCCATAAATTTTTAACCTGATCAATAATGGAAGCAATTTCATCAGGCCTTAATATACTTGGAGTGCCGCCACCGAAATAAATAGTTTGAATTGATCGGTTGCTTAAAAAGTTTTTTTCTTTATGAAGGGCGGCTTCTTTTAATAAAGCTGCAATCAACTCGTTCTTATGATGTAAACTTGTACTGAAATGGAAGTCGCAGTAATGACATCTTTGTTTGCAAAAAGGAATATGTATGTATATGCCCGCCAATATTGATAGGATTAGGAAGGGTAAAATTACCGGCTTTATCAGGATTATGCTGATAATCGTGCAGTTTCTGTTTTTATACTTCTTTTTTGCTTCAAAATCTTTTAGTCAGTCCTACATCTTGAAGATTGATCATGCAGACACAATTATGCCTGAGCAGGCTTCTTTGTTTAAAAAAGAATTTCCCAGTAAAGAGGCTTGTGTTTTTTATGTGACCTCTTTACCCGGTCAACTCAGACAAAAAGGATATGCTTCTTCTTCTGTAGACTCCTTTCTGGCGGGTAATGATACGGCTTATGTAAAGATATATCTTGGCAAGATCTACCGGTTGACGAAGTTGGAAGTTGCTGAAGAGGATCAATTGTTACTGGATGCCGTTGGCTTTAACGAGCGGTCCTTTTTAAAACAGCCTTTTGATCAGTTTACATTCCGTCAATTGAGAGAGAAGTTGCTTGTATACCTTGAAAATAATGGATATCCTTTTGCGGAAATCAAAATCGACAGTATCGATCTGAAAGACAACTTGCTAAAGGGAAAACTTCAGATTCAAAAAGGGCCTTTGTATAAGATCGACAGCATTCGGATATTTGGAGATATCAAGATGAGTAATCGTTTTTTGCAACGGTATCTGGATATTACGGACGGATCCTTATATAGAAAGTCGCAGTTGCTTCAAGTGGATAGAAAGTTGCGACAGCTACCTTATTTAACGATTGAGCAGCCGTCAGATATTAGTTACCTGGGTTCCGGTGCATTGTTGAATGTGTATTTAAAAGGCAGAAAGAACAGCCAGATAAACGGGCTGATTGGCTTTTTGCCGGCGGCGGAGTCCACTGGGTCAAGTAAACTTTTAATTACAGGAGATTTTAATTTGAATCTAAAGAATGGTTTTGGAAAGGGGGAGTCTATTCTGGTCATGTTTCAGCAGATACAGGTACAGTCGCCACGACTCAAGATGTCATATCAGCAGCCCTTTTTATTTGGCTCGCCTTTCGGTACAGAGATTTGGTTTGAGGGATTTAAGAAAGACAGTTCTTTTTTAAACATCCGGTATCAGATAGGGGCAGAATATGCTTTTGGTCAGAACAGGAATGGCAAGATCTTTTTTCAGCAGTTTATCACTACCGTTGATTACATAGATACATTATTTGTAAAAAGGAATAAGCGATTGCCTGAGCAGATCGACCAGCGAACGACGAGTATAGGAGGAGATTATGAGTGGTGGAATACCGATTATCGGTTTAATCCGAGGAAGGGGTTTGATATTAAGTTGCAGGGTATGGTCGGTATCCGGCAGATCCGAAAAAACATAAAGATTACTTCTTTGAAAGGGGATGGCCTTCCAACCTTTGATTTTAATCGTTTATATGATTCTGCAGGGTTGCGATCCTATACTTTCAGGGTAAAGGCCACGGCGGCCAGGTATTTTAAAACTGGGCGACAAACGACATTGAAAACAGCGCTTAACGGGGGATGGGTAGAGAGTCCGTCATTATTCAGGAACGAGTTGTTTCAATTGGGTGGATTTCAGCTGTTGAGGGGTTTTGATGATGAGAGCCTGTTTGCGTCTTCCTATCTGGTATTTACATCAGAGTATCGTTTATTAACTGGTCAGAATAGTTTTTTATATGCTTTTTGGGATGGGGCGAGGGTGGAGAATCGGAGTCAGTTTGCTAATACCGGCGGTTGGTTTTGGGGTACAGGTTTTGGGGTGACTTTTGATACCAAGGCAGGATTATTCAATGTAGCTTTTGCAGTGGGGAAGCGGGAGGAGTTGCCGTTGAATTTGCGTCAGATGAAGATCCATTTTGGATATTTGAATTTCTTTTAGGGGATAATTTTTCGGATGGGAGGTGGAGAACAGCCATTAATTTTGCGAGCGTAGATGCGATCGATCATTTTCATTTTATTTATGGGGATTTTGGCGGGGGGCTATGCTCAGGATAGTGTTTTGGGCGGGGGAAGTGTGTTGCCCGATACGATGGGCTTGAGAGATAGCTTGCGGATGGGGGATACGGTGATAGAGGAAAGTAAGCATAAGGTGGATTCGAATGTGATATGGCAGGAGGCGAGGAGGGTTGTGATTGGGCAGTCGGGTTTGTCGCTCACGGCCCCTGGCTGGTTTTTTTTACAAAGGGAGAAGGAGGAGATGGGCCGTGAGCGGGTATTTTATTACATACTTGCATTGCTGTTGTTTTTTGGAGCGCTGAAGCTGAGCTATCCAAGATATTTTACGGATGCATATCGTTTTTATTTTCAGTCAACCCTTCGTATTAACCAGGTCAAGGAGCAACTATCACATGCCGTGGCGGCTTCTATATTTTTTAATTTACTTTTTTTCTTATCTGCCGGTGCCTATTTGTATTTGATGGCGGAATACTATCAACTTTCTTTTAGGATTAATATTGTATGGTTGCCGATAGTAACTTTTATTTTGCTACTGCTTATTTATGGAGGGAAATATGTTTTTTTAATGGTTATAGGCTGGGCCTTTGATTTGAAAAAGGCGGCTTCTGCTTATTTGTTCATTACGTATTTGACGAATAAACTTATTGGAGTGGCATTACTGCCATTATTATCTTGCATTGCGTTTATGCCCAAACCATACAATGATTTTTTTGTAACCATTTCCTTTGTGGTGCTGATTTCTTTTTATTCCTACAGACTTTTCAGGGCCTATCAACCGGTTCATGATGAATTCAAAATCGGATTCTGGCAATACATATTATATCTGCTTGCCTTTGAAATAGTTCCATTACTATTGATTTACAAGCTATTGATACAGATTTTGTAAATCAAAAGTCGTACTTTTGCAAAAATTTTCCTTTTCAATATGGAGAAAAAGGGACAGAAAACGGCTACGCAAACATCGGTCAAGAAGATCTTGATTACACAGCCTAGGCCGGAATCTGACAAATCGCCTTATTTTGAGATAGAAAAAAAACATGGCGTATCTATCACTTTTCAGCCATTTATTAAAATAGAGGGTGTCACAGCTAAGGATTTCAGAAAACAAAAAATTGACATACCTGTATTCAGTTCGGTCATTTTTTCCAGCCGCCATGCTATTGATCATTTTTTTCGTCTGGCTGAAGAAATGCGGTTGAATATTTCGCAGGACACGAAATATTTCTGCATATCGGAGTCGGTGGCCCTGTATTTGCAGAAATTTATCCTTTATAGAAAAAGAAAAGTTTTTTTTGGGGCAGATGGCACCAGTAAGAGTTTATATGAGATTCTGGCGAAGCATAAAGGGAATGAAAACTTTCTATTTCCCTGCAGTGATCATTCAGAAAACGAGTTGGTGGCATGGCTGCATAGGAATGAGTGCAAATTTGAGTTGCCCATCATGTACAAGACAGTAAGCAGTGATATTAAGGGGTTGCTGGCAGATGGAAATTTCGATGTGATTTGCTTTTTTACACCCAGTGGGATAAAAAGTTTGTTTGAAAACATTCCGGGATTCAAGCAAAAAAACACAATAATAGGAGCCTTTGGTTTGAACACATTAAAATATGG
>JBKCGY010000069.1:0-4917 GCA_046303015.1 Bacteroidota bacterium
AACTCATAACTCTAGTAACATGAAGCACACATTCTTGGCGCTCTTTTGTATGTTATTATTAAATAATCTTGTTTATTCACAAGTGTCATTTAAAAAGGTGCAAGGAAACAAGGCAAACTACTCTTTAACGATACCGCCAGACTATTTCTCCCGCGAGGCCATAGGAGCGAATGTTGATCTTAAATATGCCGACTCGGAAGGCGCATCCATCGTAACCGTTGTAAAATCTCTGCCAAGTGGCGTAAGGGAAAGCGATATTGAACAAATGGCGCTTCTTTCAAATCAAGAAGTTGTAGACCAATTAGAATCTATGGGCATGCAGAATATTACTATTATCAAAAGAGGGTTTATTGTAATAAATGGAGTCCGTTCTTATTTTTCTTATTACCGAGATATCGATTTATATTATCATACCATAACTCAGTTTCGAAAAGGAAAAATTATTACGCTGACATGCACTTGTGATAATAATAGAAGATCATCTTATATGCCTTACATTTTTAGAGTAGTAAACTCGTTGAAAAGCTGAGTAACAGTATTCTGTTAAAAGATTCGAGGCGATAAGTTTTTGCATAAGAGCAGCTTTGATCTGAATTTTTTATAATAACCCCCCACCAGCCACTCGAAACTTCCATGGTTATTATCTGCCACTCAATCTACAGGAGCCTGATTATGGGTGTTGTTTTGTGTTTTTCGTTGGTTGCCAAATCACAACAAGATTTTTCAAAACATATCGCAGTCAACACACACTATGGTTTCATCTTTGCCCATACTAAAGATGTTGAAAATACAGCGGGGTCAAGACCCTTCGGCGTGTCGATAGAACTATCAAAGCTGAAATTTGATTCTGCCTCTTATAATATGGCAAGATGTTATCCGCGTTCCGGTATTAGCCTTATCTATTTTAATTATGACAATGAAGTGCTCGGACATTCGCTAACCGCTGCTTATTTTATAGAGCCCTCTTTTTTGTTGTCCCCACAATTTATGTTCGCGCCAAGAGCCAGCGTGGGCCTATCTTATCTTACCCATCCCCATCATCCTGTTCGCAATCCGGACAACAATAGCTATAGTCTGCCGCTGAGTGTTTTTTTACAACTGGGAATTTCATTTCAATACAAACTCACCGCTAAAACCGATCTTCTTGCAGCAGCCAATTATCTACATGTTTCAAACGGAGGACTGAATAATCCCAACAAAGGGATCAATTGGCCCACGGCAAGCATGGGCTTCAGCTATCGCATGAATAATGCCGAATTCAAAAAACAAAAATATCATCGCGCCAAACGATTCAACACTTACCACAAAATAGAATCGGGGATCTACGCTTCTATAAAAACATTAGAAGATAAAAAAGGACAACTCTACCCTGTTCCCGGATTTTATGTTTCTTATCACCGAAGACTTAACAATCTGCACAGTATTGGTATCATTGCCGATCTTCATCGGGATCATTCTTTGGAAGCCCAACAAAAACAGATTAACGAAACGCCGCACTTCAGCTTTCCCTCTCTTGCTATAGGACACGAGTATTTACTGGGAAAATTTATTTTCTGGCAACAGATTGGATATTATGTGATCACACCCGATGAGCGGTTTAATCATTGGTATCATCGCTGGGGATTGAACTATTCTGTAACGAAGAGATTTTCTGTTGGCACAAGTATCAAGGCACATGCACAAGTTGCGCATTTTGCGGATCTGCGCCTGGGGTATCGTTTTTCGTACTGATTTATAATTCCTTTTTAATACAAAGCCAAAAAACCTCAACCCACAACTTCAAATTCTCTCCTCCCCTTTCAAATCTTTGTCTTTTCTTTGCATCAAATTCCACTTATAAAGTATTATTTATATGAGCTTGCAACAGATCCAATCGACAGGAAATAAAGACACCCGCAGCGGTTTTGGTGATGGTATTGCCGAAGCAGCGCGCAACAATCCCAATATTGTCGCACTGACGGCAGACCTGGCGGGATCGCTCAAGCTCAATCAGTTCATGAAAGAATTTCCTGAACGCTTTATCCAGTGTGGTATTGCCGAGGCTAATATGATGGGTATTGCAGCGGGCCTTACAATCGGGGGCAAAATCCCCTATACCACCACCTTTGCTAATTTCAGTACAGGGAGGGTTTATGATCAGATTCGCCAATCCATCGCCTACAGCGAGAAGAATGTAAAAATATGCGCCAGCCATGCCGGACTTACCCTCGGAGAAGATGGTGCCACGCATCAGATATTAGAAGATATCGGCCTGATGAAAATGTTGCCGGGCATGACAGTCATTGTACCCGCCGATTATAATCAGACCAAAGCGGCCACTATGGCGATTGCCGATTATAAAGGACCGGTATATCTGCGCTTCGGCAGACCGGTTTGGCCCATCTTCACCAAAGCAGAAGATTTTGTGATTGGGAAAGCACAGATTTTCAGCGAAGGAACAGATGTAACCTTGTTTGCCTGCGGACATATGGTATGGCAAGCCATCGAGGCGGGTAAAATACTCGAAGCAAAAGGGATCAGCGTAGGAGTCATCAACATACATACCATCAAACCACTCGATACAGAAGCCGTTGTGAGTGCGCTTAAAAGAACGAAGTGTGCCGTTACCTGCGAAGAGCATAATGTACTCGGAGGTTTAGGTGACAGCATCGCACAGGTTGCCGCCAAACATATTCCCGTTCCGATTGAAATGATCGGCGTTAATGATTCTTTTGGAGAGAGCGGAAAGCCGATGGACTTATTGAAGAAATATGGATTGGATCCCGAATCTATTGTTGCTGCAGCAGAAAAGGTGATGGGGAGGAAAGGTTAGTATTATTGTTACTTTCAAAAAGGGTTGTCAGTCCCGCAATAGGCGGGACGTTGTCGTGGTTGTCTTTGTTAAGGTGCTTGTTTTTACTTTACACTTTATAACCTTTATGAATGATTAAAATCATCTATGACAACCAAGATAACAATGAGAACAACGACAACCTTTTAGGCTTTAACCTTATCAAACCATCAACCAGAGATACATCCACACAAAAGGCGTTGCAATTAATAAAGAATCGAAACGATCTAAAAAACCGCCGTGTCCCGGCATAAGTGTTCCGCTATCTTTTACTCCGGCCAGCCTTTTTAATTTACTTTCCAGCAAATCACCAAAGGTGCCGGCAATTGCAGCAATCAAAGCAATTGCAGCAAAATGTTTACCCGCCTCAATACTAAAAGCAACATATCCGCTGATCCATCCTACCACCACAGAAAGAATGATGCCGCCAATGGTTCCTTCCCAAGTTTTTTTGGGTGACACAGACGATAAGGGTGTTTTTCCAATGAAAGAACCTACAATGTAAGCCATAGTATCGTTTATCCAAATGGCTCCGATTAAAATCAAAGGAATCCATTTTGCTTCCAACATTACCAAAGCTTTTATAATAGAAGAACCGTTTTCAGAACCATTGTTCATCCAAAGCGCTCCGCTTCTGATATGCATCAGCAAGGCAAAAGATAAAGAGAGATAGATCAAACCGATCGATGCACGGAAAAAGGATTTTACTCCGGCTTTCATGGAAAGCAATCCTCCAATCATCATTGCCACCAGCCCAATCCCCCCCACGATGTTGCCTGCACTTTCAAATATGCTGTTTGTGATTATGTGTTGATAACAAAAGAAAGACAATGACCATCCGCCTAAAAGCAATCCTTTTGTAAACAGGGTATGAAGTTGTGCATATCGGGGCAGAATTCTGTTGTTGAGCTGATGATATTCTGTCCAACAGCCGGCATGTACCAAAGAGAAGAGTACAAAAAAACTCCACTCATTCCACAGTAAACCCGCCAGCATAATGGCAACAAAAAAGAATGCCGTTAAAGCACGGGTGCGAAAAACAGACCAATTCATACTCATGCAGAATCGCTTTGATCTTCAATAATAGCTATACTATCCTCCGCTACTTTCGTTGTTGAAATTTCCCGTAAATACCGGAATAAATAAACGACAATGATCAGGCTGGCCAGTCCGGCCCACCAGGGAGCTGTGTTGCCCACTTCGGTATCAATGGGTTTACCTTGCAGGGTTTGTCCGTACAGCACACTTACCATCAGTGCATTATTAAAAAAGTGAGCAGCGATGCTATACCAGAGATTGCCGGTATAATAAAAGATTCCGCCCAGCATCATACCGAGTGCCACACGAGGCAAAAAACCATACCACGAAAAATGAATCGCACTGAAAATAAAAGAAGTGATCGTGATCACCAGCCAGGGATGCACAAACCATCTTCTGAAAATCTGTTGCATAGAACCGCGGAAAAAGGTTTCTTCCACAATGGCAGGTGTGAGCGCGATAACGATTAATGCAATTATATAATCTACAGGAGTTTTAAAAACGGCAAATTTTTTGATTTGCTCCATATAGTCAGATTCCATGGAATCAAATATTTTTTTAAGAGAAGGGCTAATCGGAATCCACTCATTTACTTCAGCAAGAAAACCTACCAGTGGCAAAACGGAAAGCATGATAGCAACGGATATAAAAACCCTTCGGGCTTTGAACGAAGATTGAAAACCCAATTCTTGAAGCGGCTTACCTCTGCGCAAATTCGCGGACATATAAGCTGGCAAAAAAAACATGAATATAGTTGACACAACCTGAATCATCATAAAGGCGCTCAGGTTTTCGGGCTTTAAAAGATCAGTTTGTATGCTCATGATCGACTTACCTGTCATGATCAACCAGATAATCATCGTTGCAAATATTGAGGCAACACTGCCGCCGATCCAGAATAAAATGAGATAAAAAAGTTCTTTTTGGGGGGTTGGTTGAGGTCTTTCGTAATACTCGGTCATAAAACTGATTGAAACTGTCTAATTTTGTGGGCTATTATCATGGTAAAGATAGGCAACATATCCCTTCCCGAATTTCCTTTATTGCTC
>JBKCGY010000070.1:0-3556 GCA_046303015.1 Bacteroidota bacterium
TAGCCTTCCTCTAAAAATTCAAACATTCCTGTAAAGTCTACCGGAAGATCATTAATCTTCAGATCATTCCTTTTAAACATTAATGTCAGAGAATTCGTGTTGATCTGTGTAACCAGATCCCCGTGAATTTTTTTGGATTCAAAATAATATTGATCATCATAATTGAAATCGAAAGATTCTATGTCTGCTTCTGAGGTAAGGTCAAATATGGACTTACTCAGATCACCCTTGCCCGTATAATTTAATCCGACGGCCTTAAACATCAAAGGAAAAGACCGGTCATCATAAATAAGAGTTGTATTTTCAATGAGAAGTTTTTCAATCTTTAATTGGGTCTCTTTAGTAGAATCAACGGCACTTTTTTCATTGCTTCCTGATGCAGCATAAATATCATAGTTTTCCTCCCCCTTATCAGATATTTTAACATGAATGATTCCGTCGCTGAAATAAACTTTATTCACAGTCATGTTACCTGAAAAAATCGACAGAAGATCCACCCCTAGTGCAACCTCTTTTGTAGAGAGCAAAGTATCTTTTTGAAAGGGGGCCGCCCCCATTAAACTAAAATCATATAACGTGAGTGTTAGCGTAGGAAAATGATTGAAAAAAGAAAGCTTAGAATCCCTGAAATTCATTTCAGACTTCAAATGTCTATTTGCATACAATTTAATTTTTTGATTGAATGTCTTTGAAAAAACAACAGTAAGCAATAACATGGCCAGCAAAAGACTTGCCGTAGTAATGCCCACAACTTTAAAAACCTTGATCATAATTCTTTTCATGCGGGTACTAATATAAATAAAAATAAAATAGCCGGAGGCTTAAGCCCCCGGCTATAAAAAAAGATATTATGATTAATTGCTGCTTTGCATCAGATTCACATTGCGGTTGATAAAATCCGTCAGCTTATCTCCTTTCAGGAGTCCCTGCGACAATAAAGCCAGGTCGGCCAGATTGTGCACTAACTCCTTGCTCTTATCTTTATTTGATTCACTCAGAATTTTTCTGTAAACCGGGTGGTTCCCATTGACAGTCAATTCAATCTCATCCGGCATGTTGGCATAGAAAGCCGCCATCGGTCCGCCAATACTACCCATATCCTTCATACGACGCATCATTTCCGGACGAGTGGCAATTACCGGAGGCGCATCCTGACTTAATCCTTTCACTTCCACATTGAGATGTAAGTCAGTTAACTGGATGTTGAACCACTCTTTGAGTTCTTTTACTTCATCTTCACTTAATACAGATTTTAAATCTTCCTGTTTGTCTATGAGATTTTCAGCAATATCCGCATCCACACGACGGAAGACCACATTCTCCCATTTCATCTCGATTTGACTGATAAATGATGGATCGATAAGGGTATCTAAACTCACAACCTTGTATCCTTTCTCCAGCGCTGCTTTTACAAATGTGTTTTGCTCTGTTGGATTATTGGTATATAAAAGTGTGAGCTTGCCATCTTTGTTTTTTTGTAATGCTTCTGTAGCAGCGCGATATTCTTCAAGGGTGTAATATTTTTCTTCACCTACTGCTTTCATGATATGAAACTTATTCGCTTTCTCCAGAAACTTATCATCGGTCATCATACCATACTTGACAAACAAGGATAAACTCTCCCATTTCTCTTCAAACTCCTTGCGCTCATTGCGGAAAATTTCATCCAGTTTATCCGCTACTTTTTTGGTAATATGTGAGTTGATCTTTTTCACATTGGGATCGCCTTGTAAGTAACTGCGGCTAACATTCAAAGGGATATCCGGACTATCGATCACCCCATGCAACAGCATCAAGAACTCAGGAACAATATCTTTCACTTCATCCGTAACAAATACCTGGTTGCAGTAAAGCTGAATCTTATCTTTTTGAATCTCATGACTCTGTTTGATTTTCGGGAAATACAATATCCCGGTCAGATTAAACGGATAATCAACATTCAGATGAATCCAGAATAATGGTGCATCGCTAAACGGATACAACTCTTTATAAAAATCCTGATAGTCCTGTGCCGTAAGCTCCGATGGCTTCTTTACCCATAGGGGCTGCGTGTTGTTAATCTGCTCTTCGCCGTAATAGATGGCTACCGGCAGGAAGCGACAGAAACGCTTGAGAATACCTTTCAAACGATCATCTTCCAAAAACTCCTTGCTTTCATCATCTACATGCAGAATAATATCCGTTCCTCTTTCAGTTTTGACAGTTGTTTCTTCGAGTTTATATTCCGGGCTGCCGTCACATTCCCAACGAACCGAAGCACCGTCTTTAAAACTTTTGGTAATGACTTCCACTTTTTTACTCACCATGAAAGCGGAGTAGAAGCCCAAACCAAACTTACCGATGATAGCGTTTTCGTTCTGACCTTTGTATTTCTGTACAAATTCTTCTGCGCCGGAAAAAGCAACCTGATTGATATATTTTTCAACTTCTTCAGCCGTCATCCCCACACCCTTGTCGGAAATAGTAATAGTTCCTGCCTCTTTGTCTAGTTTCACATCCACCCGCAGTTCGCCCAGTTCACCCTTGGCTTCTCCTAATGAGGATAAGGTTTTTAATTTTTGGGTGGCATCTACCGCATTACTGACCAGCTCCCTTAAAAAGATCTCATGATCACTGTAAAGGAATTTCTTGATAATGGGGAAAATATTCTCTGTCTGTACTCTGATACTTCCGGTTTGCATAGAAATCAATTTTCCCCATTTGTTTCAAAAAAAATGCCAGTCGCGGCAGTGCGACAAAATGGCAATCACCATGATAGCCTCCCCCTTAGTCTCCCTCCAGGAGGGAGGGGGATATCTTAACCGACAACTTACAACCCACAACCGCCAACTTCTTCCTACCTTTGCGCCCGCAGAAAAAAGATAATTATGTTAAGTGCAAGAAATATAACCCTGGCTTACGGAAAGCGGGTATTGTTTGACGAGGTCAATATCAATTTTACTAAAGGAAATTGTTATGGAGTCATAGGAGCGAATGGTGCGGGTAAGAGTACCTTTCTTAAAATATTGAGTGGCGAAATTGAGCCCAATAAGGGAACCGTAGAAGTTTCTCCCGGTGAAAGAATTGCGGTTTTGAAACAGAATCAGTTTGAATTTGACGAGCAGACCGTATTGAACACTGTATTGATGGGACATAAAAAAATGTGGGATCTGATGCATGAGAAAGATGCCATCTATACCAATCCCGATGCTACCGAAGATGATTATATGCGGGCCGGTGAACTGGAAGCCGAATACGGAGAGATGGGCGGTTATACGGCGGAAAGTGATGCCGCTACATTGCTGAGTAGTCTGGGTATTAAAGATGAATATCATAACAGCTTGATGAAAGACATCCCCTCCAATCTTAAGGTTCGAGTGTTGTTAGCCCAGGTACTTTTTGGTAATCCGGATATTTTATTACTGGATGAGCCTACGAATGGACTGGATATTGAAACCATCGGGTGGCTGGAGAATTTTCTGGCCGATTATGAGAATATCGTATTGGTGGTGAGTCACGATCGTCACTTTTTAGATTCAGTTTGTACCCATGTGGCGGATGTAGACAGGCAAAAGAT
>JBKCGY010000071.1:0-7077 GCA_046303015.1 Bacteroidota bacterium
TCCTTCCTGCCGATCCCTTCGTGCGTATCGATGAAAAGGGTGTCGGACAATTGATTGAGTCAGCCGTAACGAAAGGGAAAAAACTAAATCGAAAACTGGAGATCGGTGTTTGCGGTGAACATGCCGGCGATCCGGAAAGCATTCGGTATTTTGCCAGATTAGGTATTGATTATTTGAGTTGTTCTCCTTTTAGAGTACCGGTGGCATGGCTGACTGCAGCGCAGGAAGGAATAAAATAATGACCGTTGTCAGTTGTGTGTTGTCAGTTTTTTAATCAATAACCGGCAACCGATAACCAACAACTTTCTTATCCAATTTTCTCCATGACCTCATGAAAATCAATTGCAGAATGACTTGCATGATAAACACACTTGCCTTCTTTAATCACTAGTACTTGAGGCGATTCATGTTCAACCCGTAAATCTGTTGCAATGGCATTGGATACAGAGCGATAACTTAATAAATCCAGTAAATAAAATTTATCTCCAGGTTTAAAATGCTTTTCAAGTCTAGATTTAGCTAGAGCACTGATGCTGCAACGAGTACTATGCTTAAAAATGATCTGTGAACTTTCATGCGAAGATGCAAGAATAGTAGTCCAATCCTGTATATCTTGAAGAGGGAACCAACTCATAAACAAATCAGCTTCTGAAAGGCTTATTCGTTTGTACATTACCCGGACAGCCATACCTCGGAGAAGCGCAGGAGCTGATCAAGGCGGCTGAAAAAAAGAGTGCAATAGCGTAAACTATGAACTTTTTCATAAGACGAAAATTTGAGTAAAGTTAAAAAAATAAAGATTATCTAGATCTTTCCCTTTCAAAAATAATTAACGTTTAAGGGAAAATTTTACTTTGCAAGAATATGTTAATTTTGAACCATGGATAATTCTCAGATACAACTCAACTTCAATCATGAAAATCAATATCAAAAAAACCAATCCGAAACAGGGATACAATTAAACAGGCCTTTGGCCGTTATCGATCTTGAAACTACGGGTGTCAACATTGTTACCGATCGGATCATAGAAATAGCCATCGTAAAGGTCAAAACGGATGGCACTAAAGAGATAAAGAGAAGACTAGTTAACCCTGAAATGCTTATACCCGAGCAAGCCATTGCCGTACATGGCATCAGCAACGAAATGGTAAAAGATGCACCCACTTTTAAGCAACTTGCTAATGAAATTGCTCAATTTATTAAAGGTTGTGATCTGGCCGGATATAATAGCAATCGCTTTGATATTCCAATGCTGGCAGAATCTTTTCTGCGGGTGGGTCTGCCATGGAATACAGATGAAATAAAATTGGTAGATGTTCAAAAGATCTTTCATTTGATGGAGCCTCGCAATTTGTCTGCCGCCTATAAATTTTATTGCCTGAAAGATCTGAATGGAGCACACAGTGCGGAGGTGGATGCTACGGCAACCTGGGAAATATTGCAATCCCAACTGCAACGCTACCCCCAACTTGGCAATTCGGTAGACTCCATTTTAAAAGTTATCGGCGAGGAAGACTGGGTGGATTTTTCCCGCCGTTTTGTGATGGAGAATGGGGTTGAAAAATTTAATTTCGGAAAACATAAGGGACGTACAGTAGAAGATGTTTTGCGAAATGAACCACAATATTATGATTGGATGATGAATGGAGAATTTTCCCTCCATACCAAGCAGAAATTAACAGAAATCCGCAACCGTGTTTTTTTTAAGAAGAAATAATATATCTTTCAGAAATCTTTCAGCTAACATTGGACAAAGTAGTTATCATACCAACTTATAACGAGCGCGAGAATATCAAGGCCATCATTGAAGCGATTCTATCTCTGAAAGAAGTGTTCCATGTTGTGATTATTGATGATGCTTCGCCGGATGGTACAGCAGAGATCGTAAAGGAACTGATACCTACCTATCGGTATAAATTAAATCTGATACAAAGGTCTGGCAAATTAGGATTAGGAACCGCTTATATCATGGGTTTCAGATGGGCATTGGAGCGAGGCTACCGATATATTTTTGAAATGGATGCCGATTTTAGCCATAATCCTGCCGATTTGGTACGATTATATGATGCCTGCAAAAATGGGGCTGATGTAGCGATTGGAAGTAGATATGTAAAAGGAGGGGCTGTTAAAAACTGGCCCCGTACTCGTATTCTATTGTCAAAAGGGGCTTCATGGTACACCCGCTGGTTGCTGGATATGCCAATCATGGATCCTACGGCCGGGTTTGTTTGTTACAGAGCTCATGTTTTGAAGGAATTGGATTTGAGCAATATACAGTTTGTGGGCTATGCTTTCCAGATAGAGATGAAGTACGCTGCCTGGAAAATGAAGTTTGATATTCAGGAAGTGCCTATCACTTTTGTAGACCGTAAATATGGTGTAAGCAAAATGAATAAAGGAATTATCCGGGAAGGGATACTTGGTGTCATTAAGCTGAAGAATAGCTTGTTATATTAGGATTATTGCCTCACAATCCATCCGAATATCATAACCCTCCCTTATCTTTGCCGCTCAAAAATATTAGGCAAGTGGCAACAAAATTTACGAAAGAAACTTATTTGTACTGGTACGAACTGATGCTGCTCTTAAGAAGATTTGAAGAGAAAGCTGGTCAGCTATACGGTATGCAAAAGATCAGAGGCTTCTGTCATCTGTATATTGGTCAGGAAGCGATAGCAGCAGGAGCGATGACGGCTACCCGTCCTGATGATAAATTTATTACGGCTTATCGCGACCATGGTTTGGCAATTGCTAAAGGGGTGAGTGCTAAAAGTTGTATGGCAGAGTTGTATGGTAAAGCCACTGGTTGTGCCAAAGGGAAAGGGGGCAGCATGCACTTTTTCGGAGTGGATGTAGGCTTTTTCGGCGGACATGGGATTGTAGGAGCTCAAATAGGGACCGGTGCCGGTTTGGCTTTTGCGGAAAAATATAAAGGAACTGATAATGTTTGTTTAGCCTTCTTTGGAGATGGTGCTGCCCGTCAGGGTATGCTGCACGAAACCTTCAACCTGGCTATGTTGTGGAAACTACCGGTGATTTTCATCTGCGAAAATAACAACTACGCAATGGGTACTTCTGTAGAGCGTACTTCCAATGTGATTGATATATATAAATTAGCAGATGCATATGATATGCCTGGCGATACCGTTGATGGCATGAGCCCGGAAGCCGTACACGAAGGTATCATCCGCGCTGTTAACCGTGCCCGTCAGGGTGGCGGACCTACTTTATTGGAAATCAAGACATACCGTTATAAAGGACACTCTATGAGTGATCCTCAGAAATACAGATCCAAAGAAGAGGTGGAAGAATACAAGGAGAAAGATCCAATCGAGCATTGCAAAAAAATGCTGTTAGAGAAATTCAGCGTTACAGAAGCAGAGATCGAAGTAATGAATGAAAGAGTGCGTGCTCAGGTGGAAGAAAGCGTTACTTTCTCTGAAGAAAGTCCTTGGCCATCCGACGATGAGTTGCTGAAGGATGTATATGTACAGGAAGATTATCCTTTTATCACAGATTAATTCCTATTTTAGCCGACATTTTGAATTGAACATTATGGCAGATAACACAACAAAGACAGTATCGGGTATCGAAGAAGAAAAGGTAGTAGCAACCGCTAAAGATTTTTGGTCGAGATTTTCCAAACCAATCATATATGCAGGAGGTGCAATCATTCTTTTAATAGGAGGATGGCTCGGCTATCAACAATGGGTTGTAGCGCCCAAACAAAAAAAGGCAAACGATGCCATCAGTAAGGCCCAGGAATATTTTGGAAAGGATTCACTCAGATTAGCGTTAGATGGGGATGGTGCCAATGCAGGATTTTTAAAGATCATTAAGAATTATTCCGGTACCGATGCTGCGAACCTTGCTCATTATTATGCTGGCGCTATCTATTTGCGTCAGGATGATTTTGCAAATGCAATTAAGTACCTAGAGCAATTTTCAACCAAAGCTACACAAGTGCAAAGCGCTGCTTGGAGAATGCTGGGCGATGCCTATATGAGTTCCGGAAAGCAAGACAAAGGGGTTGAATACTATTTAAAAGCAGGAAATCTGAATGATAAGGATGAATATACTTCCTCAGAAAATTTGTATCTCGCTGCATTGGCATATACATCTGTTGGAAAAAATAAAGAAGCCATTGAGGTTTTCAAGACACTCAAAGAAAAATATCCAAAATCAGAAAAGGCTGCTGTGGTAGAAAAGTATCTTGCCAAACTCGGCGTTATTGAAAATGATTAAGAATGGGACTTACCAATAAAGAAATTATGCAGTTTCATGCAGGCACTCCGGATCTCAAGAGTGCCTGTATTGTTTTGGTAAAAACAGAATGGAATGCTGCCATTACCAATGAGCTGGAAAATGGCTGTCGTAAAATTTTTGATGAGATGGGATTGACCAACATTCAAACCATCATAGTGCCGGGAGCAGTAGAAATTCCTTTTGCAATCAAGCAGCGTTCACAGGATATAAAAAACGGTAAGCCCGATGCGATCATTGCCCTTGGCTGCGTTATCAAAGGCGATACACCGCATTTTGATTACGTATGTCAGTCGGTCACACAGGGTATTACCCAACTCAATCTGATGCTGGATCGTCCGGTAATCTTTGGTGTGCTGACCGTTAATAACGAGGAACAGGCACTGGAAAGAATAGGAGGAAAGCATGGGCATAAAGGAGAAGAAGCCGCCATCACGGCGTTGAAAATGATTCAGCTCAATCGTCAAATCAGAGGATAGGAAATTATGAATGTTCAGTTATTCATACCATGTTTTGTTGATCAGCTTTATCCGAATACAGCTTTCAATATGATCCGTATATTGGAGAAAGTTGGATGCAACGTTTCTTATAACGAACAGCAAACGTGTTGCGGACAGCCGGCCTATAATGCAGGATTCAGAGAGGATTGCAGAGCGGTGGCTTCCAAATTAATTGATGATCTTTCCGGTGTAGATTATATTGTTTCTCCCAGTGCGAGCTGTACCGGTTTTGTACGGAATTATTATCCGAAGATTTTTGATAATTCCTCGCAGCATAATGTGGTAAAGGAAATGCAGAAGCGCATTTTTGAGTTTAGTGAGTTTTTGACGGATGTATTGAAGATTGAAAAAATAGAAGGTGCTAAGCTGAAGGGTAAAGCCACTTATCATGATAGTTGTGCAGCATTGAGAGAATGTGGCATTAAGCAAGGACCACGCACATTACTAAAGCATGTGGATGGTTTGGAATTAGTAGAGATGAATGATGTAGAAACATGTTGTGGTTTCGGAGGTACATTCTCCGTGAAGTTTGAATCTATCTCAATTGCTATGGCGGATCAGAAAGTAAAAAATGCATTGGATACCGGTGCTAAATATATGATCTCTACAGATCTGAGTTGTCTGATGCATCTGCAAGGATATATCAATGAAAAAGGATATGATCTGAAGACGATGCATATTGCGGACGTGTTGGCAGGTGGTAGTTAATTAGTAATAAATAATAGAGAATATGTTCATGGATCGTTTTTCGTTCTAACAACGACCAACGAACAACGACAAACGAAACTTATGGCCTACTGGTTAATCAAATCGGAACCCTTCAAATACAGCTGGGAGCAATTCTTAAAAGACAAGAGAACGTTCTGGGATGGAGTGCGCAATTATGCAGCTCGCAACAATATGAAAGCGATGAAGCTGGGAGATGAATTATTTTTCTATCACAGTAATGAAGGGCTTGCGGTAGTGGGGATTGCCAAAGTCATAAAAGAGTTTTATCAGGATCCTACAACAGATGAGGATGCTTGGGTGGTAGTAGATGTGGCACCGGTAAAGACATTGAAGAATCCGGTTACCCTTCAGCAGATTAAATCAGACAAGCGTTTGGCAAATATGGAGATTATTCGTTTATCCAGATTAAGCGTTTCGAAAGTTCAGCCGGAGGAATGGAAAGTGATTATGGAATTGGCGGGGGAGAAGTAGTTGATGGTTCTTAGTTGTAGGTCGTGAGGTTAATAAGAATGTATCCCCCTTTGGAGGGGGATGAAGGGGAGGATTAATTCAGATGTAAAAATAACTTCCACCTGCAACCCCTCAGTGAGAGGGATAAATCTAAATAAAATGCATCATTTCAAGTAAGATTTTTCATTCATGTCATTAAATTATCCTCTAAAAAAATCCAAAAGAAAACTCGCCGGTATGGGCGCGTATGCATTGGTGCAAATTCCTGCGAGGAAGAAGCTGGGCAATATGGCAGGGGAGATCATCAGTTATAAGGAAGCACAACGCAGAGTAAAGCAACAGCCTGAAGGGGCATTGCTGATGGTGGAATTTGATAACGAGCCAATTGCGTTGGATGCTGGAGTGAATCGAAATGAATTATCCTATATCAATCATTCCTGCAATCCGAATACCTATATGCGCAGAGCCTTTCGTAAAGTAGAGTTTTATTCATTGAGAAAAATTAAGCAAGGAGAGGAGCTCACCTGCGATTACGGAGAAACCCATCACAATGGGAAGCTGCCTTGTCGCTGCGGTGCCGTAAATTGCAGGGGATATATTTAATCCTATGACTAAATTGTCTGTCAATATTAACAAATTCGGCACCCTGCGTAATAGTCGCGGCGGAAATAATCCGGATGTGCTGAAGGCAGCTTTGGATGCTATTCGATTCGGAGCCGATGGAATTACCGTGCATCCTCGTCCGGATGAACGGCATATTCGTTATAATGATGTTAGAGATATCAAAAAACATATTTCTGTTGAATTGAATATTGAGGGTAATTGCCGAGAGCAATCTTTTGTGGATCTGGTGTTGGAAGTAAAGCCGGCACAGGTAACTTTAGTGCCTGATACCACCGGACAGCTCACGAGTGATCATGGCTGGGATACCATCGCCAACAGAGATTATTTGCAGCAGATGATTGCTGTATTTAAAGGATCCGGTATTCGTACTAGCATATTTGTGGATCCGGATATAGCCATGGTAGAAGGGGCTGCGCAAACCGGTACCGACCGCATTGAACTTTATACGGAGCAATATGCCCGATTGTTTGAGAAAGGAGATAAAGAAGCATCGATTGAACCATATTATACT